>JAUVLO010000044.1 GCA_030600695.1 Methanosarcinales archaeon
TACTAATCCTTTTAAGTATTGCATCAAATACTCCCTCATCATGACAGGCGCAATAGTACTACTATCCTCAGGCCTGGACTCCACAGTGGCGTTCAAGCAGGCCCTGGACACCTTTGGCAGCGTGATCTGCCTCACATTCGACTACGGGCAGCGGGCGGCCGCCACTGAGATCGAGAACGCCGCAGCCATATGCAGTAAATATGGCTGTGAGCACCATGTGATCCCCCTGCCCTGGTACAGGGACTTCGGCGGCGCACTCACAGGAGACAGGGAACTGCCAGCGCCGTCTGCCAGTGACCTGGACGACCTGGAAAGATCAGGAGAGAGCGCCCGCAGCGTCTGGGTCCCGGCGCGGAACATGGTCTTTTTATCCATTGCCGCTGCCTTTGCCGAAGAGCACGGACTGGAACATATCGTAGTGGGATTCGATGCCGAGGAAGCGGCCACCTTCCCTGACAATACACCAGAATTCATCAAACTGTTTGACAGGGCTATGGAATACGGCACCCTGAACCACCCCACCGTCTTTGCACCCCTTGCAGACCTTGACAAGGAAGGGATTGTCAGGCTGGGACTGGATATACAGGCGCCTCTGGCATATTCATGGTCATGCTACACTGCCGGACCCCTACCCTGCGGCGTATGTGAGTCGTGCATGAGACGAAAACGTGCTTTTTTAATTGTAGGTGTTACTGACCCCCTCCTGGCAAGACTGGGAAAATGTTAATGCTGACATCAGCGGTTATAGAATCGAAATGAGTCTGGACGAAGAAATCACAGCCATAGAGGACGAGATACGCAAGACCTCTTACAATAAGGCTACCTCTCACCACATAGGAAGACTGAAAGCCAAACTTGCCCGCCTGAGGGAAGAGGTGCAAAAGCGTGCCTCATCCAAAGGCGGCGGCGAAGGTTACTCGGTCCGTAAATCCGGAGATGCAACCGTAGTACTGGTGGGCTACCCGTCAGTGGGCAAATCAACACTGCTGAACAGGTTGACCGGGGCCCAATCCAAGATCGCGGCATACGAATTCACCACACTGGACGTGATCCCAGGCACACTGTTCCATAACGATGCCACCATCCAGATACTTGATGTACCAGGGCTGGTCCGGGGTGCGGCATCGGGTCGCGGCAGGGGAAAAGAAGTCATATCAGTGGTCCGCAATGCCGACCTGATCGTGTTTTTAATAGACGTATTCCAGACCGGACATCTGGAAATACTTCAAAACGAATTATATGATGCCGGTATCAGGGTCAATACAAAGAGACCTGACGTGAAGATAATAAGGAAGTTCAGGGGCGGTGTCAGTATCAATGCCACTGTTGAAACTGAACTTGACAGGGATATCATCCTGTCCATACTAAAGGAATACAAGATCCACAATGCTGATGTGCTTATCCGTGACCAGGTAGGCATTGACGAGTTCATTGACGCCCTGTTGGGCAACCGCAGGTATATCAGGGCTGTAACAGTTATCAACAAGGTAGACCTGGCCGATGATGAGCATATTTCTGATCTCAGGGCCCGTTTCCCTGATGCATTACTTATTTCTGCAGACCAGGACGAGAACCTGGATACATTGAAAAACGCTATCTTTGACCAGCTTAAATTCATCCGGATATTTATGAAACCACAGGGTCAGCCCCCTGACCTGGATGAGCCCATGATCGTTAGGGATGGTGTGAATGTGGGTGATATTTGTGATAATATCCACCGCGATTTTAAAAAGAGGTTCAGGTATGCCCAGGTCTGGGGCATATCTGCCAAACATGCGGGACAGCGGGCCGGCCTGGAACATTTATTAATGGACGGGGATATATTGACCATAGTAATACAGAAGTGAAAAAATGACGGAAATGAACCCGGCCCGGAAGATAAATATATTCCTGAACATTGGTATCTATGCTTCACTGCTGTGTTCGTTTGTCTCCCTGTACATAGACAGGCTGTTTTTTGTGTGGGTGTTCCTGACCCTTGGATTATTATTTCTGGTAGTAAGGAATTTGTCCTTCATACTTGAGAAAATGGAAAAAATTGAGTTTGGCAGATGAGTTGAACTTTTATCGGCAAGTCAGTAGCAGCAAGTCCTCATCGGCAAGTCAGTAGCAGCAAGTCCTCATCGGCAAGTCAGTAGCAGCAAGTCCTCATCGGCAAGTCAGTAGCAGCAAGTCCCCATCGGCAAGTCAGTAGCAGTAATTCCCCATCGGCAAGTCAGTAGCAGCAAGTCCTCATCGACAAGTCAGTAGCGGTAAATCCTTATCGGGCGCAGGGTCACTAATCCCAGGGATTTTATGAAAGGAACTCTTCTATTCTTTCAAGCGCAGTTTTCAGTTCATCCAGGCCGGAAGCATAGGAACACCGCAGGAACCCATCGCCGCACTGCCCGAATACCTCTCCCGGGACCACTGCCACTTTCTGCTGGCGAAGCAATTCCTCAGCAAATTCCATAGACGTCATTTTAGTGGATTCAACTGAGGGAAAAGCATAGAATGCCCCCCTGGGCTCGAAACAGTCCAGGCCCAGCCTGTTCAGTCCGGTCACAAAGAACCTCCTGCGGCGGTTATATTCCCTTACCATAGCCTGCATCCCGGCCTCGCCATTGCGCAGTGCCTCTATGGCCCCGATCTGGGCCGTGATAGGTGCGCACAGCATGGTATACTGGTGAATGAGCAGCATGGCACTGATAAGCCCGGGCGGCCCCATTGCATACCCCACTCGCAGCCCGGTCATGGCATGGGACTTTGACAGGCCGTTCAGTAGTATGGTACGGTCTTCCATACCGTTCAGGGATGAAAAGCAGGTGTGTTTCCCGTTATAGGTAAGCTTGTCATAGACTTCATCGGAAATGACCAGCAGGTCGTGTTCCACGATAACATCAGCTATCTCTTCAAGGTCCTGCTTTTGCATTACAGCTCCTGTGGGGTTATTAGGGTAACTGAGAATAATTGCTTTCGTCCTGTCGGTAACAGCTGCTTCTATCTGCTCACCGCTCACCCTGAACTCATTGTCCCTGGTTGTGGATACAGGGACGGGTGTGCCTCCCGATAGTATGATGCTGGGTTTGTATGAGACGTAACAAGGCTCATGGAGTATTACTTCGTCCCCTGGGTTTACCACTGCACGCAGGGCCAGGTCTGCCGCTTCGCTGACTCCTGTGGTCACTAATACCTGGTCTTCAGGATCATAGTCCACCCCATGATCATTATGAAATGAATCTGAAATTGCCTCCCTGAGTTCAATGAGACCCGAATTTGATGTATATGACGTGAATCCCTTCTCCAGTGAATAGATACATGCCTCCCTGATGTGCCATGGGGTCACGAAATCTGGCTCGCCCACGCCCAGGGAGATGACATCGTCCATTCCTATGAGCATGTCAAAGTATTTCCTGATACCTGAGGGTGGAACAGTCTTTATTTTGTCTGAGAGGAACTTTTTTACATCAGTCATTGGCTGTCACTTTAAACCTAAGGCGATATGGCAAGCCGCTTTGATTTTTCCTGCTTGAAGAGGGGCACACCGTCCTCTTTGTAGGTCTTAAGCACGAAATGGGTAACAGTACTCTGCACCTGGTCAAGTGTTGCTATCTTCTCTGCAACAAAAAAGGCCACGTCCTTCATGGACTGTCCCCTCACTGTTAATGACAGGTCATGATCCCCCGATATCAGGCGTATGGACCTGACCTCATTGAAACTGGCAATCCGGTGGGCAATGGTATCGTATCCAGACCTGTCACCCAGTGTGATCTTAAGCTCGATTATGGCATAGACATACTCTTCCCCGACCCTGTCCCAGTCTATTACTGCCTTATATTTACGGATGATACCGCTGTCTTCAAGTTCTTTGATGCGTGTCTGGACCTCTTTTTCCGAATACCCTGTAAGCAGGGCTATCTCGGATGGGTCTTTCTTGGGGTCTTGCTCAATTATCTCAAGTATCTCGTTCATAACCATGCCTCTTCATCGATCTGTAGATAGGTTTTGTGTATATTTAGGTTATGTTGATGCGAACTTCTTAAGGGTGTTGCATAATTTATTTACTGTATCTTCGACAGTCTTCATTCCAACATCATCCGAATCTACGTCTTTTTGTGCAATGCCCCCGAAATGACTGTTATCGCCCACCACGATCATTCCATGGATATGCATCCAGGCATGGATGGACAAGATAGTATATTCCTGGCCGCCGTTTCGTGATGCACCCACAGCCAGGGCCGCACCGATCTTGTCTTTCAGGAGAAATCCATTTCTCCTTAAGAGAAGTGTACGGTCGAACAACATCTTTAACTGCCCTGAAAGGGTTCCGAAATATACAGGTGAGGATACGATCAATCCGTCCGCTGATTCCAGTATTTCATATATCTTTCCCATGTCGTCATCGATGGGGCACGATCTTTCGTTTTTGCATACTCCACAGTCTGTGCAGGGAGAAATGTTTGCACCGGCAAGGGATATTTTTTCCACATCAAAGCCATTCTCTTTTGCGATTGCCAGTGAACGGTCCACCAGCCTGCTGTTATTGCCCTTGCTGTTAGGACTGCCTGATATTCCAACTATTTTCATATTTTGTTTCACCTGCTTGTGCATTTTAGAGTATAAGTATCATCTTTTCAATGTGCGAGTATCATCTTTTCGGTGTGTAAGTATTATCTTAAATTCTTCAGAGCTCTTGTGCCAGATTCAATAGCTTCCATTTGCTGTTTGATCCTGCCCTGGTCTGTTTCACGCTGAAGGTCCAGGCAGAGCTGGACTACTTTGTTAATAATTGTATTGTTGATAAACTCATAAGTCTCTGGAGATATATTTGAGGGGTTTCCTGCAGGCTGTGTAGTTCCATATGGAATTTTCTCCTGGACCTTCTTTTCTACTTGCTTTACCTCTTCTACCCGTTCTCCCTGAGTCACCTGATCTGAAGTCAAGGGAGGATTTTCCCTGGGTTTTCTGCTGGTTTTTTCTTTTATTTCCTGGGATTCAATAGCTCCTTTTGAGTTTGAATCACAGATAGGACATATCACATTGCCGTGATACCTGAATAAAGGGGCACCGCATTCACAATGGTTTGCCAGCATGGTTCCGCCCAGTTCAAGTAACTTTCCAATTTTATCCAGGTTAATGTCTTCTTCGCTCTTTTCCAATGTTATCACCGAAATACTTCAAACATTACAAGTAATATTCAAACACTATAAGTAATATAAACACTTAAAATGAGCGCTAGATTTTGTAAATTTAGCAAACTAAAACATAACATATAAGCAAAATATATTGAGATTATTTGTTTTATTAAGAGTTAATTAAGGTTTATTCAATAGAAGTTAAGAGATGATGAAAATGTCGATAAATCCAGATGAAATTATCAAGCAATGCACAGAAGTTATTGAGCGTATAATTAATGATGATTCGGTCCCAAAGAATATCAGGCGATCTGCAGATGAGATTAGAACTATATTAATGAAAGAAGAAGATTCCCAGTCTATTAGGGCAGCTCTCAGCATAAGGATCTTAGATGATATAAGCACTGACCAGAATCTTCCTCTTCATACAAGAACTTTAATATGGAATCTTGCAGGACAACTTGAGACCATTCCGGTAGGTGACTGAACTACAAACATTAATATTTACTTTTTTTATTCTTTTTTTGGTATGTGAATTAATTATTAATAGTTTACAGAAGTTTGATATTTACTCAATAATATCATATTTTTTATCCTCTCCATCCCTTTGATTTCCACTGGAAATATCTATTTTTTTGATTTCGCTTTTCGTTAAAAAGCTATTCTATTTTATTTAATTAAACAGTTTTTTTAATTGTATATAAAGTATATATTTTTTATTAAAGAGTTATTTAATAATTAAATAACAAAGTTTATATATATTAAAATTAAAGTCAACCACAAGCTTCTATTTTTTATTAATATTCATATATCATTCATTCTATTTTTATCATCTCCAGAGGAAATCATACGGTTCCCCGTGTTTATATAATCTCCAGAGGAAATTAAGGGGTTGAACAAGAATTTCATTCGTTTTTTATGTCGTTATTTATTTCACTCAAAAAAATATTTATGATTTAATGGCTATTGTTAATGTTTTTTGCGAAACTACAATGATTAATTATGTTTTCTACTTGAAATGAAGGGGTGTTGACCAGAACCTATAAAAAGGTATATTTCATATGGAATAACTACTCAGGGTTGCAGAGAGAGTTTAAAAAATGTTACAAAATTACACAAATTGTATGAATTGTAGATTACTTACGCTTATCTTAAAAACGTGGTGAAATTTGTATGTCAGAAATAGAATTACCATCAAAACCATCTGAAAAAAAGTCCGCACATGGGATATTTGATGACCTTCTTAAAAATACTGTCATTTTTCAGAATAAAGAAGTATTAAGACCCAACTACACACCCGATAATCTACCTCATAGGGATAAGCAGATCCAGTCACTTGCCAGTATACTTGTCCCGGCTATTCGGGGAGATACACCTTCAAATATTCTTATTTATGGAAAAACAGGTACAGGTAAGACAGCGGTTGTAAAATTTGTGGGGCAAGAACTGGAAGATAAAAGTGCATCTCATGGAATAGCATGTTATGTGTTATATGTTAACTGTGAAATTGTAGATACACAATATCGACTTCTGGCAACACTGGCAAAACATATTGGAAAAGAAGTACCAATGACCGGGTGGCCTACTGATCAGGTTTTTGAAGAATTCAAAAAAACTGTTGATAAAGAAAAACGGGTTGTAATAATTATAATGGATGAAATAGACAAACTGGTCAGGAAAGGTGATGATGTGCTCTATAACCTTTCCCGGATAAATGGCGACCTGGAGAACGCCAGGATAAGTCTGATCGGCATTTCTAATGACCTCAAATTTACAGAATTCCTGGATCCCAGGGTTAAGAGTTCCCTTGGTGAAGAAGAGATTATTTTTCCGCCATATGATGCAAACCAGATACATGATATTCTGGAACAGAGGGCGGGTCTGGCTTTCAAGAGTAATATGCTGGATGAAACTGTGATCCGCCTGTGTGCTGCCTTTGCTGCTCAAGAACATGGAGATGCCAGACGCGCGTTAGACCTCCTTCGCGTGTCTGGCGAAATAGCTGAGCGGTCAAAATCGCCAGTAGTTGAAGAAAAACATGTCAGGGTTGCCCAGGAGAAGATTGAGAATGATAGAGTTGTTGAAGTGGTCAGGACCCTTCCAACCCAGTCCAAACTCATATTGTTAAGTGTACTTCTGCTCAGTAAGATCAGGAACAACAATGTTTCCACGGGAGAAGCCTACACTATTTATAAGCAGATGTGCCATGACATAGGCTCTGACATACTCACCCAGCGCAGGATTACCGACCTTATTTCAGAACTGGACATGCTGGGCATCATCAATGCTATGGTGGTAAGCAAGGGCCGGTATGGCAGGACTAAGGAAATATCATTGAGCGTCCCGATGAGCGATACCAAGGGAGTGCTCATGGAAGATTACAGGTTAAAACCACTGGAGAATTATCAACCTGACCCGCTCATTATCCAATCCAGGTTGATGTAGGCCGCTTGATATCAATGTACAGCCAGTGAGAGATATCCTACCCAGGGTACATGCCACCGGGCCACCCCGATGATCCATTCCTCTTTTATAGGTTGGAGCCTGCTGGTAGAGGTCTTCTGGTCAATGTCCCTATTATTATCCCCTTTGGTTATATATCCCGAATGAGGTGCATCAGGTCCACCGGGCCACATAGGCTCCTCCTCCTCCACCCAGTACATTGCCCTGTGGATGATCGGGGTATCTGTACTACTCCCGTACTTCCTATATAAAATTACATCCCCGTATTCATCGAATGATGAGTATCCTGACAGGGTGCCGTTAGTATGTGTGATGATCTCTGTCCGTTGGGCACTTTGTATGATAACCACATCACCAATACCAATATTGGGCAGCATGCTGCCAGATTCTACAGCCACCGCCGGCCTTGAAATACCAAGACCGATCTGCGAGATAAGCATGAACAATCCGATCATTACAGCTACGAACAGCAGGTCATTTAACAGGCCGATCCAGAAATTATCACTGTTCCTGAACAGTTTAACATAATAAAACATTTTATCGATAATGGTTTTATCTTCCCGTGGATTCATATGGCGAATATTTATAGCGTGTAAAGTGATAATAGTTTGTGCGATTTTAATGGAAAATACTGATAATGCTTCATTCATTGTAGAGCAATTTGCAGAGGCCGGTTACCAGATAGACCCTGACGCCCTCACATTGCTTGCGGAACAGGACACCAGTCCCTCCCTCATCAGCCAGATACTTGATTCACTTGACGAGTCCACACTTGTGGTGGGCCCGGACCAGATCGACCCGGCTTTTAATACCAGGATCACACCGCAACCAGGGACCGGGTACCCCAGGGTACCCAGGGACCCGGATTATGACGATGAATGGACTGGTGAGCTGGATGTGATCTCAGATATCACTGACCAGTCCACATGTGTAGGTGAATACAGGGAATTCGTGGACTTTTTCAGGAACAGGTTCTCCAGGCTGGGCGACATGTTGAGGAACCGGGGTATTGGTTTCAGGCCCATAGAAAGCCTGAACAGGCGCAAACTTGGCCTGGTGGAAGGCAGGGAGGAGGTTTCGGTCATAGGCATGGTATCTGACCTGCGCACATCCAAAAACGGTCATAGGATGATAGAGATCGAGGATACTACCGGAAGCCTGCGCACAATGGTGCTGAAGAATAAGCATGACATCTTTGAGCAGAGCCAAAAAGTGATGCTGGATGAGGTGATCGGTGTCAGCGGTACCCTGAGTGATGACGGTAATCTGCTGTTCATAAATAGTATCATGTGGCCTGATATGCCGATCAGGACCAGTTCGGAACTGGGCGAGCGCAATGTGAGCGGCAAGGCTGTATTGATATCTGATATACATGTGGGGAGTGACACCTTCCTTGAAGACCAGTGGCTGGGTTTTATCGACTGGCTGAATCACGGTGGGTCAGTGTCAGGCAACGGGTCAGTAGCAGGCAATGGGTCAGTGTCAGGCAGTGGGTCAGAAGCAGGCAATGGGTCAATAGACGTAAAAGATATCAGGTATCTTGTGGTGGCAGGTGACCTGGTGGACGGTATCGGGATATACCCGAACCAGGAGGAGGAACTGGCCATTACCGATGTCTATGAACAATATAGAGTAGCTGCGGATTATTTTAACCGGATACCCAAACACATCAAGGTGATCATATCCCCGGGCAACCACGATGCGGTCAGGCAGGCCGAACCCCAGCCCACATTCCCTGAAAAGATAAGGAAGATGTTCAGGCCGGACGTGGTGTTCGTGGGCAGCCCGGCAGTGATATCCATGGACGGGGTACGCACCCTGATCTATCACGGGCGTAGTATTGATGATATCGTAGCCAACCTGCCTGGCATGAAATACGAAGATCCCACACGGCCCATGATCGAGATGTTGAAGCGCAGGCACCTGTCTCCCATGTACGGCAGCCGGGTATCTATTGCGCCTGAAAGGGAAGATCACCTGGTGATCGACAAGCCACCCCATATCCTGCACTGCGGCCATGTACATACAGTTGGATGCACTACATACCGGGGTGTCACAGTGATAAACAGCGGTACCTGGCAGTCCCAGACAGAGTTCCAGAGGAGAATGAACCTCCAGCCTGATCCTGCCAAGGCTGCCATTGTGGACCTGGCCACACTTAACACAAACATTATCTCATTTCAATAACTCTTATATTACCAATGAGCACTTTACCCAAGCATCAATTATCACCAATGAGCACCTTACCCGAACATCAATTGGAATTGTTCAAAAAAATGGGATATCACATAGTAGGCACTCACGGCGCTGTCAAACCCTGCCTCTGGTCGGGCAGGTCCATAAAGGGAAAAGGCAGTTGCTACAAATCCCAGTTCTACGACATCCAGTCACACCGCTGCATCCAGATGACGCCCTTTTTAGGCTGTAACCAGTCCTGCCTCCATTGCTGGCGCCCGGTTGAACATCCTGTAGACACACCTGCTGTGTGGGATTCTCCAGAGGAAATTGTGGGGGGTTCTATCACGGAGCAGCGCAGGTTGATGTCAGGGTACGGCGGCCTGGACGATGCTGACAAAGTAAAATGGAAAGAAGCCCTGGAGCCAAAACATGCGGCCATATCACTGGCAGGAGAACCCACACTGTACCCGTTCCTGCCAGAACTGGTCCGGGAGTTCCACAAACAGGGACTTACCACCTTTGTGGTGACCAATGGTACAAAACCCGATGTTATTGAAATTATCAGGCCCTCGCAACTGTACATGAGCCTGGACGCTCCGGACAAGGAGACTTACATTCGTTCCTGTGCTCCCGATCACCAGGAGCAGTGGGAGCGTATCCTGGAATCCCTGGAAGTGCTGTCCCAACATCCTAGCCGGATCGCTATCAGGCTAACTCTGACAAAAGGTTTGAATTTTAAAGATGCTGCAGGATATGCCCGGCTTATCGAACTTGCAGAACCCGATTTTGTTGAGGTAAAGGCATATATGCACCTGGGCTATTCCCGCAAACGACTGGAGCGGGATGCCATGCCCAGGCATGAGGAGATACTTGAGTTCACTTCAGAACTTGGCAGGGAACTGGGTTACCATATGGCCGACCACGTGGAGGTCAGCAGGGTGGCATTACTATCAAAGGACGAAAAAGTAACTCCTGTAACCCTGTAGTTTAGACCTACCTGATAGTTACCCATGTGTCATCGGTTAAGAGTAATATTGTAATGGAACACGGATTGCACGGATGACACGGATTGCACGGATAATAAATAAACAAATCGTATCTACTTCAAAAAGCATGGTATTTTGACCGGATTTACAGGATTTACAGGATATTAATGTTGCCTCGTATCCTGTCAATCCTGTCTAATAATTTTTAAATTACCCTTAGATTTGAAGTGGATACAACAAATCCGTGAAAATCCGTCAAATCCGTGTTCGATTTAAATTAAATTGGAGAATCGCAGAGGGTTGTTATTTTTCTCTGCGTCCCTCAGCGTACTCTGCGGTTTTCCGGATCGTCCGGAAAATAATAAAAAGTCTCTGTATATCAGATCAGCCTGATAGTTTCCAGGTTCATTGGTGCCCTGGTTTCGATACGGTATTTTCTGTATATTGAACTGGCCAGGTCCAGGCAGCTCTTCTCATCACCATGTTCTGTAAGGACATGTTCAGGCCTGGGTTTCATCTTCTTGATATAATCCATCAGTTGCCTGCGGTCAGAGTGTCCCGAAAATCCATCCACTGTCTG
Source organism: Methanosarcinales archaeon (assembly GCA_030600695.1). Taxonomy (GTDB): domain Archaea; phylum Halobacteriota; class Methanosarcinia; order Methanosarcinales; family Methanocomedenaceae; genus Methanocomedens_A. The sequence continues at coordinate 11,322 of JAUVLO010000044.1, forward strand.
CACCTGCAGGTTGATCTTGATAATATCACTCTTGCCGTTACTGTAAACGGGAATTTCACTCCATCCTTTCTGCAATCTCCGGCCCATGGTTCCTTCTGCCTGGTATCCCACAAATACCAGTGAGTTCTTCTCGTCAGGACCGTATGCCCTTAAGTATTCCATGATCGGGCCGCCGTTCAGCATACCAGAGGTTGCCAGTATGACACCCGGTCTGGGATTGGTCAGGATATCCTTTCGTTTCTCAACAGAATCAACCTGTTCAAAACAATCTGCCAGGAACGGGTTCATGCCTTTATGGAAGATCAGGTTCTTCAGGTCGCTATTGAGGTATTCGGGGTAAGTAGTATGGATGGCTGTGGCTTCCCAGATCATACCATCCAGGTAGACAGGGATATTATCATCGACAAAACCTTTACGGATAATCTCCTCCAACACCAGCATGACCTCCTGGCTCCTGCCCACTGCAAAGGCCGGGATTAGGACAGTACCGCCCCTGGCTATCGTTTCTTTTACGATATTCTTTAATCTGTTCTCAGCTTCCCTCCTGCTGGGCTGGATATCCTTAGAACCGCCGTAGGTTGACTCGGTGATTATGGTTTCTATCCTTGGAAATGAATTGACTGCCGGGTCGAACAGGCGTGTTTTCTCATATTTATAATCCCCGGAAAATGCAATATTGTACAGCCCGTCGCCCACATGGAAATGGACCACGGATGAACCCAGGATGTGGCCGGCATTGTGCAGGGTAAGCTTCATATCCGGAGCAATATCGGTAACGTCGCCGTAATTGAGTGTAATGGTATGTTTCAGGGTCTCACGTATCATTGAGGATTCATAGGGTATGGTCTTGCCTTCCTTGGCAGCTACATCAATGAAATCCAGCTGCAACAGAGCCATCAGGTCCCGGGTGGGAGGTGTACAGTATACTGGCCCTTCAAACCCGTATTTATACAGCAGGGGTATCAGGCCCGAATGGTCCAGGTGGGCATGGGTGAGCACCACTGCATCTATCTGGCTGATAGGTGTTACCTCGGGTATGTACAGGTAAGGAGTTGCGTTATCATCGGAACCTACGTTCACTCCACAGTCAATGAGTACCTTGGTCTCAGGGGTTGACAGCATGAAGCAACTGCGTCCTACTTCCCGGCAGCCTCCCAATGCAGTGACCCTGACCCATTTATCCTTGGCCGATACTTCTGTGTGGATTTTCCTGCCAATGGTCTTGAGTAGGGCTTTACGTTCTTCTTTGTGGTCCCTGTTGTACTGTCGGATATTCTTTACAGTGGATGATTTAATAGGCGGCGTCCTTACTACCTTTGGTGTCCAGCCGATCTCCCTGGTAATCTCCCTGAGAGTGCTGCCATGTCGGCCGATTACTATACCTGGCTTCTCGGCCTCGATTATCACTTCACCTGTATCAGGATCAAAATAATGACTTGTAATACCAGCATCTTCAGGTATGATCCTGGAGATCACTTCAATTACGACATCTGGATCTGCCAGTACTCCAGGGTCAGGCCGGACCACTAACCGCTTCCTGAGGTCCTTTGCCAGGTTACGGATGACATCACCGTTATCTGCCAGTTTTTTCGGTTCCGGGGTGTATATTACAAGTTCCGGTCCCTCGAACTCAATAAGTGATATAGTCACTCCGGCTGGTAATTTTTTCGTTATCTTTGCTTTTAGTTCTTCGAGTACCTGTTCTACCGACATGGTATTTACGTCCTGTGAAAATTATGTCCTGTGAAAAAATCAGAAAATGAAAATTTAAAAAATTAAGTATAAATAATGTTTCCTTAATGTTCAGGTTTTATAAAGCATTAAGGAAAGCATCACGTATTTCTTGTATGACTGAATCTTCTATTTCGAAATACCCTTTTGATGTGATCTTGGTGACCTTTATCCCATTCCCGGAAGCTGAATCCCGTTTCATAACGTTATGTAGTGCCCTGATTGCCAGGTTTACACCATCATCAATGGGCATATTCTCTTCGTATCTATCCTCAAGTATTCCGTAGGCAAATGGAGAGCCTGAACCTGTGGCTACGGCTTTGTTCTCTTCAATCTGGCCTCCGAGGGCATCAAGTGAATAGAGACCGGGACCGTTTTTATCTACTCCACCTACTACAAGCTGGACCATGAATGGGAAATACCTGTTTCCTGCAAGGATGTTGGACAGCAGGCTGGTAATACCTTTGATGGTCATAGTTTCCTGTCTGCGCATTTTATATAATTTTGATTCGACCTGCATTGTTTTTACAAGCCTCTGTGCATCCCCCACTGAACCGGCTGTGGTCATCCCCACAAGGTCATCTATCTGGTATATTTTCTTTGCGTCTTTGCTTGCGATGAAATGTCCCATGGTAGCCCGGCTCTCTGTGGCCAGGACTACGCCTTCACTGCAGACTAATCCAATAGTTGTTGTACCTTTAAGTTCGTTATCATTAACCATCTGTATACCTCATAGAAAAAATGAGAAAATCAGCTAACTTTCACCTTATATTTGTATCTGCCTATATAAGGGTTTTCCCGTTTTCAATCTTGTACTTTTTTAA
>JAUVLO010000064.1 GCA_030600695.1 Methanosarcinales archaeon
GCCAGTAGCAGGCCGCACACGTAGGAAGCCCTACTCAGGCCAGTAGCAGGCCGCACACGTATGAAGCCCTACTCAGGCCAGTAGCAGGCCGCACACGTATGAAGCCCTACTCAGGCCAGTAGCAGGCCGCACACGTATGAAGCCCTACTCAGGCCAGTAGCAGGCCGCACACGTATGAAGCCTGCGGGCTCCATACGTGGACTAAACCAAGTTGCCGTTGAAGCATCTCCGATATTTAGATGTGAACTGGTTCCATATGTTGGCCCCATACATGGACTGGATGTTTTTAGAATCAATAACAAAGATTTATAGTCAATTCGGCGTATTAATTCAGCTATATGAATGACGAGAAGATCAATATACTTACAATGCCGGGCCTGAGCGTGGACATGGAAACAGAAGGTGGAATGCGTCTTACGGCATCCGGGGCATTGGGTGCTGCCTGCAGGCCAGCCCTGAAACGCATCAATGAGCGGCTGCGGGAAGAGAAACCAGTCCGGGTGGATGGGGATACGGTCATTGCCTCCACATGGCTGCCTCCTATACCGGGTAAGGTGTTCAACAGGCTGATACGGGCAGAGGTGAACTGTGCCCTGGGTAAGTACGTGCCAGAGACCGTGTCTATTGAAATAACCAGGGAATGCAAATGCAACTGTGAGCATTGTACCCTCAGCGAGGGCGAAGGCGAGATGACAACCGGGCAGATCAAGGCCATCATCGACCAGGCCCTTGACATGGGCGCATTCATCATCATATTTACAGAAGGCGACCCCCTGATGCGGGATGATATCATCGAACTGGTGGAATATGTGGACAAGGATAAGGCAATCGTTAACATATTTACGCCAGGCACAGAGATGACGCCTGAGATGGCTGCCCGGCTTAAGGACGCAGGACTTCATAACCTGCTAATAAGTATTTACAGCACAGACCCTGCCAAACACAACCAGGTCCGGCGGCTGGACGGTGCGTATAACTGGGCCGTAGATGCCATCAGGATGGGGCTGGAGGCGGGATTGCTGGTCACTATGAACACCCACGCCTCGCCGGAACGTTTGCATGAACTGCCAGACCTCTATGAACTGGCAGGTGAACTGGGCGTGCACGAGCTTAGCATCTGGGAGAGCGTGGCCAAACGTCTTGGCGACCCTGTAATATCAGAAGAGGACAGGCAGGTGTTACTGGATATGCACCACACACTTAACCAGCCGGGTCCAGGCCCAAGGGTATTCACAAGTTCCTTATTTGAAGGCGAGATGCTGGGCTGCATGGCAGGCAGGCGCTGGGCTCATATATGCGTGGACGGAGGAGTAAAGGCATGTCCATATATGCCTTTCGAGTTCGGGAATGCGCTGGAAGAGAACGGACTACCGGCTGCGTGGAAAGTTATCAGGTCGCTTGAGGATTTCAAGGAACGCAGGAACCTGTGCATGATGCAGGACCCCAAATTCCTGATCAACCTGGATGCTATCCCTGAAGATTCGAAGTCAAAATACAGCTACAGGAATATATTGAAATAATCGGTAGTGAACTACTTAACAGTAGATAATAAATAGTACTTTGACAATATAGGGATATGGTGAATAACATGTCCCGTCCAAGAACCCAAAATAACGCTGTATGTCCAAATCCAGACTGCAAGTATTATTTAAATGCGGAAGGTAAAGATATTCGAAAACAGGGCAAGAATTCTGCAGGCCATCAACGATTCCAATGCATGCATTGCAAAACATTCTTTGTTGAGACTTCCAACACTCCGATGTACCGCCGACATATTTCAGAAGAACAGCTAATATTAATTGGCAAACTTCTAGTCGAAAAAATGGGGAATCGAGCTATATCTCGTGTAACTGGTTTAACTCTTGTAACAATCTCAAGAGTTATAGGCGACATAATACTTCATGCAGCTGAGTTCAACGCATTGATGGCAGGTAAAGCAAAGGTAGGGGCAGTTGAACTTGATGAAATGTGGACTTTCGTAAAAAAAAACAAAAAAATGTGGACGAAGGAACAAAAAATACAGATTTCGAAGGCGATGCATGGATTTACGCAGGAATCAAACGAGATACAAAGTTCATAGTGGGTTTTGCAGTAGGAAAAAGAACTCAGAATACATGTGACACTTTTCTGAAGCGTGTAATGAATGGAATGGAGCAGCCAACTTCATCCAATCCAATTGAATTCTATAGTGATGGGAATGATCAGTATTCCAAAGGGTTGGAGAAAATATATGATCCGGCATGCTATCATTACGGACAAATGATTAAAACAAAAAGTGGTGGCAAATTGGTCAATATAAATCGTCAATGGATTGTGGGCGAAGGTACTCTTAGTGATATCCAGACATCACAAATTGAGAATATGAATGGGATTGCAAGAGGTTCTCAAAGTAATTTGGTGAGGAAAACGAAATCTTTTGCAAAAAAGATAGATCGAGTTGATATGATGTATGAGCTGTTCCAAGTACATAGGAACTTCATGAAGCAGGATAAAAATAAAATGACTCCATCAATGAAAGAAGATATTCAGGATACTCCTTTGAATTGGGTAGATTTTTTAAAACCACATTATCAGACATAAAGTAGTACACTACCAAATAATCCGGCTGTGAAGCCAGCAACATAAATATGAATCGGCCGAAAAATTCCCGAACAGGCCGATGGCCTCATATTAGACGTATCAGGTTCTCACGTCCTTTCTTTACCCGCTCTATCTGTCCATTTTCTGCCATACTGGTCAGTAGCGCACTGGTCTTGGACTTGGAAAAACCACATTGTTTTACAATCCCTGTCTGCATCATGGCATCGCCGTGCTGCCTTAACATGGATATGATCATTTCTTCATCAGATTCAAAATGAGTAACAGTACTTACAGGTGGCTTCACCGGTCCAGGTAGTCCCAAATCACCTGGTTCGGGTTTGAGTTCCGGTTTGGATTCCGGTTCCGGTTCCAGTTCCATATCTTCCACCTTGAGTGATCGTACCCGGGGTGCAGGTTCATGTCCACCTGCTTTTTTCTTATAATTAAGAATTATCCCTGCACCCAGGGCCAGCACAACCAGCAGGACCAGCACCACGAATAAAAATGATGATGAGCTTTTTTCGACCACAACTGCCGGTTCCCCTGAATTAAAATTCCTTGGGCCGGACCAGATAAGTTCACTCTTTCGTTCGCTATCGGGGGTGGGAGTAACCTCTGATACTTCATACCCGTCAGGCACCTTGATTATGAAAGTATCGCCTGTTGAAATATACTGCCCACCAAAGAACACATCACCTATTACCATCGAAGACCCTGACACTTCAGCAAAGTTGCCCCACATGAAGGAGTAACGCACAATACCGTAATTCCCTGTCGCTGAATTCTGGGTGGTGACAGATACATCGAAATCACTGGCTATCATAGGCCTGGATGTGGCAATGCCTGCCTTGGCAACGATATCCCGCATCCTGGCCTCGAACTCGGCCTTGTGGGTGCTGTTGCCTTCCACTACCAGTTTGAACTCATCGAACTCGTTGATCCTGTCCTGTGAATCCAATAGTGTCCTGTATTCTATGATATACCAGGCATTGCCCTGGGTGTCTATATCAAATGTATATGATATTTCGGCCCCTGCAGTAGGAATGAACAGTATCAGGACAAATGCAAGGCATATCACGGTAATAGACGAAATGTCAAATAATCGATTTGCGGTCATGGTAATAAGTTATACTTTATACAGATCATATACAGATAAAATAATTATATGTATTGATTAAATTTTTCATTATTATGCATCAATATTCTCTTCTCCAAAAACATCATATTCCTATTTAGAAGGAGTAGGTGCCACCTTGCGTTTGTGGATATTCTTTTCTATACGCACCATCAGGCCATTTATTGCCGATTCTTCAATCCCGTAGCGGTTTACCAGGTATTCCATCGGTTCGTTCATATCCAGCAAGTTCAGGAACACGGTATCGATATCTTCATATGACATACCCAGTTCTCCTTCATCGGTCTGGCCCGGCCACAGTCCGGCTGTTGGCGTTTTATCGATAATATGCTGCGGTACTTCCAGGTATGCTGCCAGTGCTTTTACTTGTGTTTTGTAAAGGTTGCCCAGGGGCTCAATATCAACGCCGCCGTCACCATATTTGGTAAAATAACCCAGCAGGAGTTCGGTCCTGTTACCCGTACCCATCACTATCCTGTTCATGATATTAGCATAATAATACAGGGCACACATCCGAATTCTGGCCTTCAGGTTCCCGGTAGCTGTCAGGTCAGATTCTACCAGTTCTGGAATGGAGATAAAGAACGAATTCAATATATCTGCAATCTCTACCACTGAAAATTCAATGTTCAATATACTTGCAATCTCTGTGGCATCAAGTACATCCTCAGCAGGTGTCAGGTTCTTCTCTGGCATGATCATGCCCAGTACATTTTCCCTGCCCAGTGCTTTCACTGCCAGATATGCAGTAACAGTAGAATCAATACCTGAACTTAGTCCCACTATACATCCTTTGGTACCTGACTTTTTCACATATGACCTGATGAAATTAGTAATTCTCTTTGTGGTCTCTTCGGGATCAATATCTAATCGGGATGCCATAAAATTAAATAAATAGCAATCAACATAATACTTACTGTTATTTTGTCCTAAGACCATTAAAAGATGAAATGATGAAAAGCGAGACTATGTTTGTTAGAAAATGTGAACGAAGTGGGCATTTTCTTGACCATGGGAACGGCAATGACTATAAACAGCACCATCTCCCCATTCTGACGGGTCCAAATTCGTTTCCACAATAGTTATTTAAAATCGGAAAATATAATAATTATTAGTAATCTTAGAATATGTAAACCTATTAGAATTATTGATAATGTATGTGATAATGGATTAGTGTTTGATATTATATTGATATAGGATATGTGAAAAGTATGGATTTTGATAGTAACGACACAATCGAAAAACTTGCCAAGACTGTTTTTACAAGGCTTAGATCCATTGAAAATAGTGAAGAGTCTGATCTTCAATCGGTTGTAGATGAAGCAATTGATTTTTCTGTCGAGAACTCTATTCCGGCAGAAGTCCTCCTGGAAGGGTTCAACATCTACCTGTCGAATAACATATTCAGTGCAGCATTTATTTATGCTGCTACTGCTGCTGGTATGTCAACAGGTAAAATAAAATCAATTGCACATTGTAATGCGGGTGTGGCATCATATCGTATGGGCCTGACAGATGAAGCTGAGAAACAATATGAGCTGGCACTTGCCACTGACCCCAATGATGCCATGACCCATTCTGACTATGGGATACTCCTTGAAGAAATTGGACGGAATGAGGAAGCTGAAGAACATTTCCGGATAGCAAAGACCCATAAAAAGGCAGATACGACCTGAAATATAATTGGTATGGATGACGATGCAACCATAAATTTGTGGTTTACAGAGGCTGTCCAGCAATCACTGTCCGCAATAAATTCATACCTTCTTTTTTATTTAAAGACCTAATTGGCCTTATTTTTAATGTGATTTTGAATTAATGGACAGCCTTTATAGAGATGGAAGAACAAAATCCTCCCTTCCATCGGATTTTCTTGAGTACATCAAGTTATACTTGATATACTATAAAAAAAGGAATAAACATAACCTCAATTTACTATAACCCCGGATTGTGGAACTGTGCAGATTGAACCAAACATTTTATATCTTTTTAATAAATAATATCTTCCTGATTCTTATGATTGAATATTGGGAGCCACTTATTGAACGAATGCCAGTTGATGAACTGAAAGCTATCCAGGAAGAGAAACTCAAACGACTTGTTCGTTATGTTTACGACCATTCTCCTTTCTACAAGAAACGGTTCGACGAAGCAGGGATTTCCCCTGACGACATCCAATCCCTTGATGATGTCAGGAAACTCCCGTTCACTACAAAACAGGACCTCAGGGATACCTATCCCACCGGCATGTTCTGCGTGCCCCAGGAACAGGTGGTACGCTACCATGCATCCAGCGGGACCACTGGCAAACCCACTGTAGTGGGATATACCAAAAATGACATAAAAGAATGGACAACCTCCCTGGCCAGGGCCTTGACATCAATCGGTGTGGGCAGGGGTGATGTGGTCCAGGTGGGGTATGGCTACGGACTCTTCACAGGCGGGCTGGGACTGCACTACGGTGTAGAGATGGTGGGAGCAAGCGCTATTCCCTCCAGTTCTGGCAATACGGAACGGCAGATCGAGTTGATGCAGGACCTGGGTTCAACAGCTATGGCATGCACGCCTTCTTATTTCCTTTATGTGAACGAAGTCTTCAAGAAGCTGGGGATCAGCATCGCAAATGATACGAAATTAAAGTGCGGGATATTCGGGGCCGAACCCTGGTCAGAGGAGATGCGGCGCAGGATTGAGGAACAGACCGGTATCAAAGCGTATGACATATTCGGCACGTCAGAGATAAGCGGCCCCCTGTTCACCGAATGTACATACCAGGACGGGATACATATCTGGGCGGACCAGTTCCTTATTGAAGTGATAGACCCTGAGACAGGGGAGCAGCTTGCGGACGGGGAAAGAGGTGAACTGGTAGTGACCACACTGGCAAAGGAGGCACTGCCCCTGATACGGTACCGTCTCGGGGACCTGACAGTCATCAGGTCCGGGCCGTGTAAGTGCGGCAGGACACATCCACGTATCATGCGCATCCTGGGCCGGACCGATGATATGATCATTGTAAGGGGCATCAATGTATTCCCGGGCCAGGTGGAGGCGGTATTGATGGATATACCTGAGGTGGCCGAACACTACCAGTTGGTTGTTGACCGCGAGAATGAACTGGATACCCTGACCGTACAGGTGGAAGTGACCCAGGACGTTTTCAGCGATAAGATATCTGACTTGATGATCCTTGAGAAAAAGGTGACTAAAGCGCTGCATACCGTCCTGAACATTTCAGCAAGGGTAGAACTCGTGGAGCCGGGCACAATTCCACGTTCTATGGGTAAGGCACAAAGGGTTATTGATAAAAGGAAAATTTGATAGAGGTGTTAGAAATGGTAAATAAGTTAATTAAGCAGATCTCCATATTTGCCGAGAATAAGGCGGGAAGGCTTGAAAAGATCACTGAGAGACTAAAGTCCGCAAATATCAATATCAGGGCATTTACTATTGCAGAAGCAGGGGATTTCGGTGTGATGCGGATGGTTGTAGACAAACCAGAACAGGCCCATAATGTACTGCACGATGCGGGATTTACTGTATCTGAAACTGATGTGCTGGGTATTGAGATGAGTGATTCCCCTGGCGGCCTGCATGAAATATCCACTGTCCTGGGTTCCAGTGACGTTAATGTGGATTATGCATATGCGTTTGCGATGGCAACGCAGAAGGCCCTGTTAATAATCAGGGTTGACAATGTTGACAATGCCATTAAAGTGCTGGAAAACAACGATATCAGGCTGATCAGTATGGAAGAGGTCAAGAAGATATAAATCCAGGGTGTTCGGGGAGGGGTGTGCGACCTGCCAGCCCTGCACCCGCTGCCCGTAAGGGCGGCAGGGTGCAGCCAGCCGTGGTGGTTCATGTGGTATAGGCACGAAGGGCCATGGAATGGAGAAATATTACACCGGGTGAGTGGGTGAGTATATCTACTGGCTATGAGTCAGGGGGTGGATGGGGGGATGAGTATTTCAAAAAAGGAGACGTAATGTCTACACAGGAACGTTAAGTCATTAACTTACAGGTTTTATTTTTCAAGGTCGATTATCTCTTTGAAAATGTCTTCCTCACCGCTTTTCCTTACCTGTTCTACTGCAAGCCGCTGCCATGGTATGATGGATGACCTTCTATTTGAAAGTACAGTACTAAAATCGTCCGGAGTTATCTTCCTGGCTTCGTTCCCTTCCAGTGCTTCCTGCAAAGGTATCTCTGCTGCATCGTCACAAATGGCCTTGATATCTGCTCCTGAATACATTTCGGTCTTATTTGACAGAGCTCCAGCGTCTACATCGTTTTTTAGGGGAAGTTTCCGGAGATATATATTGAAGATCGCTTTTCTTGCTTCAAGGTCGGGCGGTGGTATGAATATCAGTTTTTTAAACCTGCCGGGACGGCGCAGTGCAGGGTCGATAGCCCATGGTTCGTTGGTTGCTGCCAGAACAAGGATGTTATCATTCTTGTCCATGCCATCCATCTGCTGGAGCAGTTCATTGACTATGCGCTTGGCATAATCCTCAATCTCGCCCCGCCTGCCTGCCACGGCATCGAACTCATCGAAAAATACGATGGCACGGTTGCATTCCCTGGCAACTGAGAATACCTGTTTTATGCTTTTTTCGGATTCACCGACCCATTTACTCATTATGATACTGGTCTCAACATTGATAAAATCAGCATCACACTCGGTTGCTGCTGCTTTTGCGATCATGGTCTTACCGCATCCGGGCGGCCCGTAGAGAAGTACGCCCCCGCCTGGTTTCTGGTTATAGTAATCGTAGAGTTTTTTATGCGTGAAAGGATAGATGATGGCTTTTTTCATTTCTTCTTTTACGCTATCCAGGCCACCTATATCACTAAATCCGATGTCGGGTTTTTCACTTATGATCAGTTCATCTTTTGAGAGAAGGGGTTCGTCCAGTGCCTGGGAACTGCCTCCGATCGAAGCTGGTTGTTTGCCAAGCGAGCGGCCGTGTTCATAGAAATGTTTTGCCAGGCCATGTTGGGTGTTCTTATCCAGCTTGTCAGGGTTGAGGGATGAGGCCTGGTTGAACTTATCTGCTGCCTTGAGGTATAATGAGCGTGCCTTTTCGATATTACCGGCCTGTTCTGCTGCCTTTGCTGCTTTTGCAAGGCCACGGGCTTCGGCGGCAAGGGATGATGATGTTGGCATTTTTTTGCACCTTATTTATTCGTTTTCAAATTACTTTTCTGAACGATACTGTCGCGAATATTGATGTTTTTATTATCGTCGCTAAAATCAAAATTAGTTCGCTGTAAAATAGAATCTATAATAGTAATATAAGGACCTTCATTATTATCCCATACTCCTGCTACTTTGAGTTCTTTAAGTACTTCGGCAGCTTTTTTACGTACGAGATCATTTCTGTCAGATAATAAACTTATCAATGGTTTTACAGATGAAACGTCACAAATATCTTCTCTTGCTAACCATCCAAGTGCAAATGCTGAATTCGCACGTACAAGGCTGTTACGATCTGACAATAGGCTTATTAATGGGAATAATGTGGACTTGTCACAATAACCCTGCATCGCAAGATAACCAAGAGCAGAAGCAGCATTATACCTAACACGCTTATTTGCATCAAATAGCAGTTTTTCAAATGATTGTATTTCATTATTAAAAGTAACACCTTTTTTAGCAAACACCCGTAGTGCAAATGCTGCACTCCAGCGTACATTTTCATCACGGTCAGATAATAACTTGACTAAAGGCAATATGGCAGTCCTATCAATTTCATCATGCTCAGCAAGATCGCCCAAGGCAAAAGCAGCATTTTTACGCACATGCTTATATCGATCTGATAACAACCCAATCAGAGGCAACACAGCTTTTACGTCAAAAATGCCTTTTTTAGCAAGAGATGATATCGCTTTGGCGGCATCCTTACGTACAATATTATCACGACTGTTTAGTGCATGGATAAGACCATTAATATCTTTCTTAGCTTTCAGTTTATTTACAGCTACCATTGATGGCTACCAACCTTTCCCCTCACAGTTTCGCTCTGATCGATCTGCATTGTTGATCAATATGGTTGGAATATCAATAATATAGTCCTTGTCACATGAACTTAACATCAGGATGATCTGTCCGGATGTTACAGACATTTCATCATCTAAGTCAATATCGCTTGCCATAGACCACTTTCCTTTTCAAGTAGCATAATAATACATTCATTAGTCATCGGTTAAGGAGTTTGACTGACTCGATATGTATTGTTTCCCAAATAACCAATGATTTTGTATGATTAACTAATTTAGTTTGAATAGAACACAGATGACACGGATCAGACGGATTTTCACGGATTTATTTTCGTATCCGCGCGCATCCGTGTCATCCGTGCAATCCGTGTTCTATCACAATATTACTCTTAACCGATTACACATGATAATACATTCGCCCTGAAATATCTACTGCTTCATCTCTTCCTTAATCTGCTTGCCCAGTTCCTGCTTATCGACGGACTCACCTTCGATCTCTGCCAGCAGTTCGGCTCTCAGGCTGTCCTGCACATCGCTCAGTTCCTGGCCACCGCTCATAGCCGCATCCATGGCCGAGGTCATGGTGTTGGTAGCAACGTTGACCTTCTCCATGCTTGTCCTGATATTTGTGATAGCACCCTCAAGCTGTCCGGTATTGATACCCAGCTGCTTCTGGTATTTACCCAGGTCGTTCCCGATCTCTACTACTTCTTTCAGACCCTGCTGCATCTCTATAACATCGGTCATGCTCTGTGCCATCTCCACCATATTGCTTATAGTGCCGACCTGCCCATCGAGCATGCTGTACCTGCGTGAAGATACCCTGTACTCCCTGTCGTTACCGGACGCCAAGGCCAGTTTTGACTCTTCCCTGGATTTGTCCTTCTTTTTCTTTAGCTCATTTTCCCTGGCTGTGAGCCGCTGCTCATGGATAGACAATTTTGTCTTCAGTTCTTCCGGTGATACTTTTTTACTTAACAGTCCCATTTAAAGTTCCTCCTCCATCTTTTTTTGTTTAGCATACCTGATACATATCTTGACAGCCTCAGAGGTGTTTATTGCCATTCCCCGCTCAACAAGAGAATCAAGGTAATTTTTCAGGTCCCCGGATACTCTTGCACTAATTGCATGTGATCTTATGGTGATGTGACTACCTCCTTGTCTTCAATTGTATACAATAGAAAACATTATATATAATATTTTCCATTAGTAATATTAAGGAGGTTTACAGAGTATGGCCCAGAAATGGTTGCGAGATGTAAGTGAGATTGCCAGGAATATACCGAAAAACCAGGTGGGTGGTATCCTTAAGAAGGACCTGATCATCCAGCCTAATGAAAAAGCTGTGATAGTCAAGAACGGCGAGGTAACAGATGTACTGGACAGCGGGAAGATCCGTGTCGGCGGATTGCTGAAACCCGGGAATTTTTTCAAGGA
>JAUVLO010000032.1 GCA_030600695.1 Methanosarcinales archaeon
AATACTCTTATTTTCAAACGAACCTGAAAAATACATTCCAGGGGCAACCATAAAATGTGCCAGATTCAAAGGCATAGAGATGGATGAATTCCTGGATCAGAAGATAATCAAAGGCTCCCTTTTTTCGCAGATCGAGGAAACAATAGCATTCTTCAAAAAGAATGTAAAAAGAGGAGCAAAGATAGAAGGCGTATACAGAAAAGAAGAATACGAGTATCCTGAAACTGCCATACGAGAAGCGGTGGTTAATGCCATATGTCACAGGGACTACAGCCGCAAAGGTGCAGATATAAAGTTTGCAATTTTCGATGACAGGATTGAAATTACAAGTCCTGGTGGGCTTCTTCCCCAGATATCACTTTCAGATTTAGGTACCGGAGTATCAGAACTTAGGAATAAAATAATCGGAAGAATCTTTAATGAAATGGGTTTGATCGAAGGCTGGGGAACAGGAATCAGGCGGATCAGAAAACAAATTGAAGAGAAAGGGTTAGTGCCACCTGAATTTAGAGAAAGTAACGGTTTCTTCAAAGCGATTATTTACAATGAACCTTTGCAAGAGCCTTTTGAACTCGATAAGGATGAAAAAGAGATTATAGCATATATTCAAAAACATGGAAAAGCAGGCACAAAGGATCTGGAAAAGGTATTAGGAAAAAGCAAAGCAACGATAAAAAGAAAGATCAGAACCCTTACAGAAAATGGATATCTTATTTGGAAAGGCAAGAGTAAAAAAGACCCGTCTGGATATTATGAACTTACTGGCTCAACTATGAGCCAGTTGTGAGCTAGTATGAGCCAGTAATGAGCTAGTAACATCCCACATGAGCTAGTATAAACATGGTAATAGATCATTCAATAAAAAGGAACCGCAGGAGCTTAATTTACCCCATCTGTCTTTCCCCTCAATAAGAACCCATTCACCTCCCCATCAGGAAATTATATCATACTTCCATAACCATAAGAAAACCATAATTCCCATTAAACAACGGAGACAATCCCATGAACAGCACAAAACCGGGCAAGGTATATCTCGTAGGCAGCGGTCCCGGAGACCCCGAACTCCTAACATTAAAAGCGCGCAGGCTCATAGACGAAGCCGACGTTGTGGTATACGACCAGCTTCCCGGCGAGCAGATACTGGCAAGCATACCTAAGGGGACAGAGAAGATCGATGCCGGTAAATACGCAGGTAGCCACACCCTCAAACAGGAACAGATAAACCAGGCATTAGTAGATAAGGCCAGAGAGGGAAAAAAAGTAGTCAGGTTAAAAGGCGGCGATCCCTATGTGTTCGGCAGGGGCGGTGAAGAAGCGCAGGTACTGGTGAGCCATGGCATCAAAGTGGAAGTAGTGCCAGGTATCACGTCAGCCATAGCAGCTCCTGCATATGCGGGCATCCCGGTAACACACAGGGATCATGCCAGCATGGTCACATTCATCACAGGCCACGAAGACCCCACAAAAGAGGATTCTGCACTGGACTGGGACATACTGGCACGATTTGGCGGAACCATCGTTATCCTCATGGGTGTAAGCATGCTGCCCCGAAACGTCAGCGAACTGCTCAAACACGGCAAGGACCCGGCAACCCCGGTAGCCCTGATAGAGAATGGTACCCGGCCTGACCAGCGCACCACAGTGGGGACGCTGGAGAATATTGTCAGACTGGCAGAGGAGAGAGGCGTCAAAGCCCCGGCCATTACTATCATAGGCGGCGTGGTCACCCTGCATGATGAACTGGGTGAGATCAGGTAAAAAGAGACTTTTAAAATTATTCTGATCAATGGGTCATGGCAACAAAGATTAACCGCAGAGGACGCGGAGGACCGCAGAGGGTGGCTATTTTTCTCTGCGTCCCTCTGCGTACTCGGCGGTTTTCCAGATCGTCCAGGAAATAATAAAAAGTCTCGGTAAAAATCAGGCAGGTTTGATATGTAACATGAGCAGTACTAACACTAACACTAACACTAACACCAGCAGTAACACCAGACCCACCATTGCTATAATGCGGCCTGCTCGCTACGAACAGGATTCAGTGCAGATATGCCAACAGGCCGGATTTGAGGTAATATCCGCACCCATGATAGAGATACTGGGTAAAAAGGATGAGCACTTTGACGGTTTTGTCTCAAGGGTGCTTGGAGGAAAGTCTGATATTGTGATATTTACCAGTGCCAACGGCATAGACCACACGCTGGACAAGGTGCCGGACCGGGATGTTTTCATCAAAGCCCTGAACCGCCTGACCACCATTGCCATAGGTCCCAAGACAAAAGAAGCAGCAGAGGAGCAGGGAATAGAGATATCCTTCATGCCGGAATCGTACAGTTCAAAAGGACTGGTGGAAGCCATCAGGCATAAAGGAAAGGGAAAAGTGGTGGACATTGCCAGGAGTTCACACGGTGCGCATCTATTAATAGATGGACTAAAAGCTGCCGGCGCTGAAGTTTTCGAGACCAAGGTGTATGAGATAGCCAGACCTGCAAGGAGTAGTGCACAGGAAGAACTGATACAGGCGATCCTGGATGGAACTGTGGATGCTGTGGTATTCACCAGCTCTATGATGATCAGGAATTTTCTTGACCTGGCATCGCAGATGGGGGTAAGGGATACGGTCATCCAGGTCTTGAATGGTAAAGACATGGTAGTGGCAGCTATCGGACATCCAACTGCCAATACATTAAATATGTATAAAATCCAGGTTACAATCGTTTCAGGTGAATATACCTTTAAAGCATTGATACATGAAGTAAGAAAGGAATTTGGTATTGATCATGACTGAACTTATTGTAGATGATAAAGCCATAGCAGTCATAAAAGCTGAACTGGAAAGGGCAAATTCACCGGCAGCACGCTTGTTCGTGACCGGCGGAGGTTGCTGCCAGCAGCTTGATATTGCGGCAGTGGAAAAGGTTATTGCCAGGGATATCAGGCATGTTAAGAATGGTGTCACATTCCATGTGGAAAAATACCTTGATGATAACGCGTCTTCTGTTGAGATCACTTTTGATGAACAGCGGGAGATATTGTCTGCAACCATTAATTACAAGAGTGTGTAAATAACGATATGGAGTATATATATGATAGGCATTTCAAAACTTTATTGCGGGACAGTTGAGCCTTCTGATGCACTTAGATACGAGCGGGATTCCAGTAAACTTCCTTCCCATCTGCTGCAGTTCTCAAAGGACAAAAAACCAGTAGTGGTCTGGAACATGGGCAGGCGCTGCAACCTGAAGTGTATACACTGCTATGCCCAGTCCAGGGATATCGAATATAAGGATGAACTGACCACCCAACAGGGCAAGGAACTCATAGATGACCTGGCCCAGTTCGGCTCGCCTGTTATATTATTCTCAGGCGGCGAACCCACAATGCGAAAAGACCTCCCAGAACTTGCCATGTATGCAAGGGATAAGGGAATGCGCGCTGTGATCTCCACCAACGGCACCCTTATTGATAAAAAGATGGCTAAGGTCTTAAAGGATATCGGCCTGTCGTATGTAGGAGTTTCACTGGACGGTACGAGGGAGACCAATGATATGTTCAGGGGCGTGCCCGGTGCTTATGATGCTGCATTGCAGGGTATGCGCAACTGCAAGAAAGAGGGTATCAAGGTGGGTCTGCGGTTCACTATCAACAAGAGGAACGCACAGGATATTCCTGCTATTTTCGACCTGCTCGAAGAAGAGGGCATACCCAGGGTCTGCTTCTACCACCTGGTCTATGCGGGCCGGGGTTCGAAACTGGTGGAAGAAGACCTATCTCATGAAGAGAGCCGCCGAGTGGTGGACCTTATCATGGACAAGACAAAGGAGATGCATGACAAAGGTTTCCCTATGGAAGTGCTTACTGTTGACAACCACTGTGACGGGCCTTATGTTTATTTCCGCCTCCTGAAAGAGGACCCTAAGCGCGCCGCCGAGGTGTATGAACTGCTTATGATGAACCAGGGCAATTCCACCGGGATCGGTATTGGGTGTGTGTCATGGGACGGTTCGGTCCATGCTGACCAGTTCTGGAGGCATTATTCTTTTGGTAATGTGAAAGAGAGACCCTTTAGCGAAATATGGATGGATACCAGTGACGAGCTCATGGCTGGTCTCAAGGACCGCAAAGCCCTGATAAAAGCTAATGCCGACAGATGTGCAAAATGTAAATGGCTGGATATATGTAATGCCAATTTCCGTGTCCGGGCAGAGGCTATCTATGATAATGTATGGGCAGATGACCCTGCATGTTACCTGACCAAGGAAGAGATCGGGTACGATGAGGTAAGGGAAAAGTAATGTACAGTGACCACGCCGGGTCTAAACCTGGTTTTTACGCATGTGTCATTGGTTAGGAGTAATATTGTAATGGAACACGGATTGCACGGATGTGCACGGATAATAAATAAATAAATAAATAAATCCGTGAAAATCCGTCAAATCCGTGTCATCCGTGTTCAATTTAAATTAAATTTGAAAATCGTATAAAATCATTGGTCTCTTGGAAAATAATACATACATACTCTGTTAAACTCCTTAACCGATGACCAATGGGTTTTTTCGCCCCTCTGCCACTACATTGGCAATCCGGGCAGCAAATGCTCCGGCCACGAATCCTGCATCGATATTGACCACACTCAACACTGAACATGATTGCAGCATAGTGTGCAGCGCTGCCGTCCCACCGCCGCCGGCTCCGTATCCCGATGATACCGGCAATCCAATTACAGGTACATCCACGATGCCGGATACTATGGTGGGAAGTGTCCCCTCCCTGCCGGCTGCCACTACAATTGCATCAATGCCTTTCCCTATTATATCCTCCAGGGGTGGGAACAACCTGTGGATACCGGCAGCCCCTACATCGTAGATGGTATGTACTGTCACACCCATCTCCTGTGCAATGATCCTTGCTTCTTCGGCAACTGGTACGTCCACAGTGCCTGCTGTGATTATGCCAATTGCACCACCGGTCTTATCGACCTGGAAACCGTCGGCCCTGAGAATGGCGATCCTGGCATACTTGTTCCATTCTACTGTGTGTTTTTGTTCAAGCACTGTAAGCTGTTCGTCCGATACCCTGGTGAGTATGGCCCTGCCTTCATGTTTGAGATGTTCCATGGCAATATTGGCAAGGTCATCCGGGTTCTTTCCTTCTGAAAAGATGGCTTCGGGTATGCCTGTACGTTTCATCCGGTAGGGGTCGATGTTGGATATTTCGCTCAATGTGTGGATGTTACCGAGCCTGATCTGTTTGCTGGCTTCGTCAACTTCGATGTCCCCGTTTTTTAATTTTTCAAGTAGATGGTTTAGATCCATAAAATATTTCAATCCTTTTTCCGGATAATAATTGATTCCCATGTCAATAACATGCGTATGCTCATTGAAACCTGTTATGTGATAATTAACAGGCCAGTAATGGTATTATATATGCTTGTATGAATATATTTCCATTATTGCAGGGAAATTTTTTCGGAATACAGGGAGATGCGGTCCTGGTAAATACATGGCATTGAAATGACAGTAGAAATAATAATTGACAATACTTGCACAGGTTGTGGACGCTGCAGGAAGATATGTCCTAAGGGTCCGATAATATGGGACATTAGAACCGGGAATGATGGTAATCCAAGATATTTTGCAGCGAACCCGGATTCATGTCTCTTCTGCAAGAATTGTGTGGGTGTATGTCCTGTAATGGCGATTACCGTGCGGAATTGAAGTACAGCCTGTTGATGCATCACATAGAACCGAATTATCAAAGTGGATAGGGGCTGGAATCAGTTCAATACTAACCGCAGAGTGCGCGGAGGAACGCAGAGAATGCTAAAAATGCTCGGCGCACTCCGCGTCCCTGGCGGTTTAAAGTTCAGACAAATCCACAAGGTTGGCTGCCACCTGCCGCCCTGTCGGGCTGCGGTGGCAGGCGTAGGGGCACGGATATATATTTCTTTTGTTGTATATTTTGACTGCTGCCGGCAGCTAACCAACATAACATCCACTTTGCAGCCCCCGGACCGCCGGATACCCTGCATCCACGAGGCACCACAAAAGCCCCTGCCAGCCTGCCCTGGGTGCTGTGAACAAGGGGGCGAGGGCAGGGGGAGCGAGATGTGCACCTGGCAGGAGTGGAAGTTATGGAATAAAATTATTATTAAGCTGGTTGTGCTATATCAGATGTACCAGATTTTTCATTAACTGCCACGTATTCTGCAAAAGAATTTGATTCTGGAATCGGCAAGTTGTCTTCTATTAATCCCTGGATATGCATTTCAATTGCACCATACATATTTTGTTCTGCATCTTCACGGTTAGCACCTGTTGCAACACAACCTGGCAGATCAGGTGAATATGCTGAATAATTATTATTTGCCTTTTCAATCACAATTAGGAAACGATACATTTTATTCTACCTCTTTCAATTTTGCTTGTTTTAGGATACTATTCAAGGTCCTGGGTGCTAAATCATCATTTAAATGACCAGCAATTGTTACTCTGTCTGGCTTTATGTGATTTATCAAGATTATCCACATACAGTATCCGGCCAGATCAATCCCCACGCCAGGTAACCACAACATCATCGGGCCTGTAATTGGGCCGCACATGGGATTTATTTAACGGCAACAGGGTCTGCTGCTCGAACATCAGCAGCCCAAGATATGCTATCATGCTGCCGTTATCACCCATGAACCGCTTCTCCGGCACATAGAACGAAATGCCCCGCTCATCGCACATGATCCCAAGCATCTCCCGCAGCCGCATATTGGCACCCACACCGCCCGCAAGCAGTATCTCGTTCTTACTGGTATGTGCCACTGCCCTTTCAGTGACCTCGACCAGCATGGCGAATGCGGTCTCCTGGAATGAAAAACACACATCTTCTATAGGGGATGTTTTCAGGGCAGCGGATGCGGCAGTGGACAGACCCGTAAATGAAAAGTCCATCCCCTTCACAACATAGGGCAGCGGCACATAGGATGATGCCTTTTTTGCCAACTCCTCGATCTTGGGACCGCCCGGATGTTGTAATCCCGCACCCCTGGCAAATTTATCAAGGGCATTGCCGATACCGATATCCAGTGTCTCACCGAACACACGGTAACGGCCAGCCCTGTAGGCCAGTACCTGGGAATTTGCCCCGCTCACATACAGTACCACCGGGTCCTGTGATGGTGTCTTCCAGCGGCCCACTTCTATATGTGCAACGCAGTGGTTCACACCGATAAGTGGTATGTCGAGTGAAAGGGACAGTGCCCGGGCCGCAGTGGCAGCGGTGCGCAGGCACGGTCCCAGCCCCGGACCCTGGGAAAAGGCTATAGCATTGATATCGCCGGGGGCAACTCCTTTATCCCTGGCATTTGCAAGTACCGTAGATATTACGCTCTTAATGTGGTCTGCATGGTGCTGGGATGCTTCCCTGGGATGGATGCCTCCGGTTGGTGGAACATACGTTGAGGTTACTTCGGCTATTACATCAAATGTGTCCACAATAGCTGCACTCAGGTTCCATGCAGTCCCTTCTATGCCTAAGATCATGGGTTTGGTCGGTCCGTTCAAAGGAGTGCCCCTGTATAGTGATATTCTGGCTAAGAAGGTGTGATCACGCTTAAATATTTAGTTTTTGGACTACAGCATTTCCCGGACTTTACGGGCTACCCTGTCCAGTTCATGGATTATCGGGTCCAGTTTTGTGTCAGGTTCGACCAGTACGGCAACAAGGGCTTTTGGTCCTGCACGGGCTGCAATTAGCCTTTCGTTGGGATAATCAATGATAACCCTTGAACAATTCTGCCCGGATCTTGATATGGCAACATCTGCTGTTCTCAATAGTGTTGCTGAGGCCTTTGCATATTTTTCAATATTGGAGCCGGCAGGCTGGCTAAAGATATAGCCGTCCTGACTGGCGACAAGTGATATCTTCACTCCCCGTAAATTCGACAAGTCTTGTCTTACCCATTGGAACATATTGTCCAAATTAATTTTTCGTGACATATCTGGCAGGTCAATAGCTTTATAATAATAATTGATGCTGAAGGGATAATAAATCTTTCCTTTTCAACCAGTATCTCCGAACAATATAGCCTTAAGAAAGCTCCACTTAACCCACATGTAGAAATTTGACAAGATGTGGATATACTGTCAATGAGTCCCTGATGCTCTATCGACCTGCGCTCCCATGTTGTTGTATCATGGAGATGGCAACCTAATCTGGGGGAACTTGTTGTTACCTGCCTGGAAATAAATTGTATATTCAGTCATTTGGACCGACATTGTGATTGCCATGGTTTTAAGGACGATATGGTAAAGCATCTGCTATTAAAAAAAAAGGGTTACAGGGCAGGCTGCCCTGTAATAAGGTAAATAATGTCCAAAATATCAGGTTATTTTTGTTATTTTGGAAGGACTGACGGTGTTTATTTTAACACGGTGTGTATCTATCTTAATAACACCTTCACACATGTCTACAATCTCACCAACGTGGATTCGATTGTCGAATCCCCATAATACCTTTACACGGTCACCTATTGTTATATTGTTTCCTTTAGAATCTAATTTCATTTAATTCATCCCCTCTAATTTTTGTACAAATTAGGTATCTATATTCTTGGCTATCAATACTATTTATACTTTGTGTGAATTTTTCCTGATATGTGGTCCTGCATGGTGAAACAATATGACTTTTCTACTGAATATGGGAATTAAAGTATCTTCGAACAAAAACTGCTGGATCAACTGGGTTTTTCTGGAATGATTTAAGTAGTTTAAATTTCTAAATACATCTTCTATGGCGATGTCTAAGAAGGATATGGGAAGGAAGGCTGCCAAAAAAAAGGCTGAATTGGCAGAACTTGAACAACTTGCTGCTTCCGGAAGCGGTGATGCTAAGAAGAAACTTGCAAAGGCTAAGAAAAAGATGAAATGATTATTTTTTTATTTTATTAAGTAATGCAAGTAAATTAAAAGGTGCGGGGGGAGGGATTCGAACCCTCGGATTCCTTCGAAACAGGGTCCTAAGCCCTGCGCCTTTGACCTGACTGGGCTACCCCCGCATTGTGGGTTTTTTTGTGCTATTGAGCGGAGCGAAATGCACGCTTGGATCGAACCTTGTAAGGTTCGTCTGCGGCTACTACCGCATTGTGGGTTTTTTTGTGCTATTGAGCGGAGCGAGATGCACGCTTGGATCGAACCTTTGCAAGGGTCGTCTGCGGCTACCCCCGCATAATGTATGGCCTTCACGTTATAAATCTGTGAAACCAAGTGCTGTGGGTGAAGTTTTAAATGTACCTTTGTAGATTTAAATCTTTGGTGAAGACTCGATACAGGAAAAATCATCTATTGACAATTATGGGGAATACATTAATTACACCCAACAGATCACCCTTTTCGATCATCCCATCCAGTATAGGAAGAAATACAATACTTGAGATATTCCTTTCACTTTCCACCAGTGCCACACCTTCGGATTGCACTTTAAGTACAGTACCCAGAGCATGGTGGCTAAAAGCGCACGGCAATGATACAGCGTTTTCATGTATGACAGTTTTTTTTATAGGGATCTGAATAACATCGCCTTTTTTGACCTCCACATCCCCTGCCGAAATAAGCATTTCCCATTTCCCTTCAGTTGAAATAGTAAAACAATACGGTACTGCAGATACATTCTCCCTCTCGATCAGGTCCATACCACCCAACACCAGTTGTATAGGGACAGGCAGGACATTTTCATTACCAGCCATGATATATGATAATTAGCGTTTATGATATATAACTTATTTTTTGGTCTTTCCCCAAACACAATATTTGTCGCATTCCTTTTCAACCGAACTAAAAATAGTCATCTCCTTCATTTGCAGCACAACAATTAAAAACTATCATACGGTAATACTTCCATCCTTATCAATTATCAAGAGGAACAAGAATGGATTATAGAAGAATCATCCCCTGTCTGGACGTAAAGGACGGCCGCCTGGTCAAGGGCGTAAATTTTGTTGACTTAAAAGACGTGGGCGACCCGTCAGAGAACGGTGCAGCCTACAGTGAAGCGGGAGCCGACGAACTTGTTTTCCTGGACATCACAGCAACCATCGAGAACCGGAAAACCATGGTCGATGCTGTGGCAAGAACAGTAGACAAAATCTCCATACCACTGACCGTTGGCGGCGGCATAGGAAGTATCCAGGACATACAGACACTGCTGGACGTGGGTGTATCCAAGGTATCAATTAACTCGGCCGCAGTACGGGCCCCTGACCTTGTAAAAGAAGCGTCATCAGAATTCGGCAGCGAGACATTGACCATTGCCATAGATACCAGGCAGAACCCACAACTCCCATCAGGATTTGAGGTTATGGTTAACGGAGGCAACAAACCTACTGGCATCGATGCTGTCCAGTGGGCTAAGCAGGTAGAAGGATCAGGTGCCGGTGCCATTCTCCCCACCAGCATGGATGCAGACGGTACCCTGGCTGGATATGATATCCCAATGACCAGGGCCATTGCCGATGCGGTTGACCTGCCGATAATAGCATCTGGCGGCGCGGGCACGCTCGAACATCTTTATGAAGCCATAACTGATGCCCATGCAGATGCCGTACTGGTTGCGTCCATTGCACACTTTGGCACATATACAATTCAGGAGATGAAGGAGTACCTGGCAGGAAAGGGTATCCCTGTAAGATTGTAGTATTACGAAGATTACGAAGTATTTTTGATATATTGAAGTCCTTACTGCACCCATGACAAAAAAGATGACCTATGCCGGCTCAGGCGTGGATATACATCTGGAGGAAAGAGCCATCAAGGCGCTGGCTTCTGAGATAACCTACAAGCGTACCGGGTTGGGTGCACCGCTGACAGACATCGGCCACTACGCCGGTCTTATCGAGTTCGGTGAATATGCCCTTGCCCTGGCTACTGACGGTGTGGGTTCCAAGGTCCTCATTGCCAACGAGATGAAGCGCTGGAACACGGTGGGCATAGACTGTATGGCCATGAATGTGAACGACCTGCTGGCCATAGGCGCAGAACCCCTTTCTTTTGTGGACTATCTGGCAATCGCAAAGCCGGATGAGGAACAGATGGCACAGATAGGTGAAGGGCTCCAGCGTGGTGCAGAACTTAGCAGGCTGACCATTGTGGGTGGTGAGACCGCAACTTTGCCAGAGATCATCAATGGGTTCGACCTGGCCGGTACCTGCCTGGGGGCGGTCAGGAAGGAGCAGGTCATCACTGGTGAGCATATTAAAAAGGGCGATGTCCTGGTAGGAGTACCAAGTTCGGGAATCCACAGCAATGGCTATACTCTTGTGCGCAAGATCATTGAGCGATCCACCTATGATTACCATGACCTGTTCCCTCTTGATCCTGAAACCACTATAGGCGATGAACTGCTCATCCCTACACGCATCTATATTGAGATACTTGATGTAATAAAGGAATGTGAGGTGCACGGCCTGGCCCATATAACAGGAAGCGGGCTGTTAAAACTTCGCAGGATTAGCGACCTTGGATTTGACATATATTCACCTCTCCAGCCCCAGCCGATTTTCAGGTTCCTGCAGGAACAGGGAGAAGTTGACGAACTTGAGATGTATAAGACCTTCAACATGGGCATGGGATTCTTGATTGTGCTGCCAGAACAGGATGCCGGGCGAGCGGCTGAGATCACAGGCGGTAGGATCGTGGGTAAGATCACTGGTTCAGGAATACGAGTTAGGGAACTGGAGATTATTTGATTATTGAAAATTAGAGACTTTTTAATTTATTCTGGTCAAGTATGATAAATGGATTATGGCAAAGAAAATCAACCACAGAGAGCACAGAGAACACAGAGCGTTATTGTTTTCTCTGTGCACTCTGTGCCCTCTGTGGTTATAAACCGTTCCAGGATTTAATAAAACGTCTCCAATTCCAGGTTTTTCAAAAAAAAACCTTTTGCAATGTCTTGACAATCAGGTATATGTTCCGAAAATTATATTTTACATATTTACCTTTCAGTACCTAAATTTCATTTAGTTATGAACAGATGAGACCAATATTGAAAGTTTATTCCGGATTTGTGTCCGGAACAACAGTACTTAATATATAATCACAAGGTGCCCAGAACATGGTTACAATAAAACCTTTCAAAACCACTTTCTTAAACCCACAACTGCCACAGCGGGACCGGCTGGTATGCCCGGTCTATGATACCATTGATGAGACCGAATATGCCAGATATGGCGGTGAAGAGAATAATGTCATAAATATTACCACACGCAAGACCGGTGTTGACAGTGAAAAGTTCATCGCAAATGCAAAAAAACGCCTTGACCGTTTCTTTGATGAACAGATACTTATAGAACGGGATGAACCTGCACTATATATTTACGGCATCAGGTACACACTTCCTGAAAATATACTGGGGCAGATACCCAAAATAGCCAGGAGGAATATCTATTTTGCTTTTGGGTTGGTTGGCCTTGTAAAGGTGGAGGAGCTGGGCAAGGGCAGTATTGTGGGGCATGAGAGGATTTTTGAAAAACACACAATTGAACGCTATGACCTGATGAAGGCGTGCGGCATGAACTTCTCACCCATAGTATCCGAATACAACATGCCCGGGCATGAGATTAATAACATACTTGAAGATTACCTGGGCTTTAAGCGACCCGACCTGGTATTAAGGGAGGAACGCCCGCCCCTTGTGGACCTGGAACTGAAGGGCACCAGGCACCTGCTGTGGGAGATCACTGAAAGCGAAATAATCGGGAAGATACAGCAGCTAATGAAAGATGAGAAGGTCTTGATACTGGACGGACACCACCGGTATAATGCGGCCAATGAACTTCGCATGAAGGACGGTGTGGACCATACTATGATGATGTTCATGGAAGGCGGGGACCGTGCCCTCTTGCTGCTGCCCTGGCACAGGGTGGTACGGCATATGGATGTGGGTAAGCTTGGGTTGCAGGTGGAGCGGTACTTTGAGACAATCTGGGAAGGGGAGATGGGTGATGGATTCCACAATGCATTGCAGGATAGTGATGGTAAGTATGACGTAAGGGTGGGGTTGTATGACGGTGAGAAGTTCTCTGTGCTGAAGGGAAATAAAGAGGATGTTGAGCGGCTTTCAGTGGAACTTGGGGAGAATGTGGGGCTGGACTATATCGCACTTAATGAATGGATCATCGGGCCTTGTGTGGATAATGGCAATACAGATGATGTGGTCTTTGTGGATAGCATGGATGAGGCTGTTAACAAGGTTGATACCCGGGGATTTGATGTGGCTTTCCTGATAAGGCCCCTTGCTATTGAAGATGTGGAGTATAAGGCCCGCGTGGAGATGAAGAATTTTCCCCAGAAGTCTACATTGTTCCTGCCAAAGGTTGCTGAGGGGATTATGATGCGGCGGTTCAGGGAGTAGGGGCAGATGCGGGTGGCGGGATTTTCGTCTTTGAATTGATGAGGGCAATATTTAGAGCATGATTTTTGCTTTTATTTTAGCAATATCATGTTCTATCATTATAATCCTCTTGTCAAAATGAGATCTGAAATCATCCCGGATGGACCGGATTTCAGATGTTATTCCTATCCTGTTTTAATCGATTTTACCACCAAGATCATAAAAACCGTTCTTTGACACATGAATGAGCACTTTTAGCAAATCCGCCGCAGTGTCCAGTCCTTCATCAGTTTCTCCATCATTCACAAGCTTGAAGAAGCTTTCATATTCCCCGGTAGGGGTGAAATATTCTTTTTCAAGATCAGTGACGTTTATGAGAGTGTTTTTAATATTTACTGCCTCCACACTACGTTGTGAGTCAGAATGTTAATCGTCTTTGTTTTGCGTAATTTTTGCGTAATTTGGTAAGGTATAATGTACCGCCCTCTTTCTGTCTCCAGCTCTGATAAGTATACCTTTTGCAACCAATTGCGTCAGGTCTGCTGTAGCCGTTTTCCTTGAAATATTATTTAAAGATGTGTACTCCCTGTTAGTAATAGAACCTTTTTTCATAACATAATCTATTGCCTGGATCTGCCTTTGATTAAGCCCCAATTTTTCCAAATTATCTAATACCGGAGGCAATCTGAATGTAACAACAAAAGCCCCAGTGATATGGTTAAACACTGGCTCTGGAATTCCCCAATCCCTGCATTGCTTAATAAGGGTGAATCGCTTGCAATATTCCAGCAGATGCTTGAGGATGGTTTTTGGCTTGCCCCGGATACGGTAGTGGAGTTTGAAAAAATGTTACTCCTGATGTGACGTTCATCAATTGTTGCAAGCTTTAAATCTGTGGACATAAATCATGGGTATCCCCTTCAAATTAAATGGTAATTGCTCATAGTGCTCTGAATTTTGAGACACAGATTACACTGATTACACAGATTGATGGTGGTTGTGAAAATCAGTGTAATCTGTGAAATCCGTGTCTACATTAATCTTGCATTTGACCATACTTTTTGAAGTGGATACAATTTCGACTACAATATCTGCGTTCATCTGCGGTTCGAAACTCGCACGAATCCACACGGCTGGCGGGCTGCGGTGGCAGGGTATAGCGCAGATGGACGCAGATTGAAGGTTGCCGCTAAGTGTTTCATCGCAAAGAGCGCAGTGTTCGCGAAGACAATGTTACCTTAACTTTGCGTCCTTTGCGGTGAAGTATTACACAATTTATATATTTCAATAGCCATACCCTACCGGCAGCAATCTCCAACACCCGAAGCAGCCGCCTGCACACCACTCTCTAAGCCCATGCTCAACATCAGTGTAATCTGTAAAATATGTGTCTGAATATAGAAAAATATATATAATCTGACACGGTCCCATTTCCCAGTTATTTTTAAGACGCAGATTCACACTGATTAACGCAGATTTAAGGTTGTATCTGCGTTAATCAGCGTCACTGATCACAACATTTGTGAGGTTAATGTTCAAATAACCTGTAGTGCTACCCGCAGTCATGCTGATAGTGGCAAGTGAACCCTGCGCGGATACATTCGTGTTATTACCAATTGTATAGCCATAGACATTTGTAACTGTTCCTGCAGCGTTGTTGATCGTGCCGTTGTTGAAGTGTGTTGTGGCGTCGTCCTGATTCAAGAGGTTTCCTTCAGTTACGGTTGCCAGCGAGTTGGTGATGTGGAGGTCGAACTGTGCGCTAGTTATTGGGGTTGCGGGGGTGATTGGGACATTGGTGTAAGCGGTTAACTTAGGGTTAGTGTAGGCAGTTGGGATGATATGTTGTAAATGGATGCAAATCTTTTTATCCATTCAATTCGTAAAATGATATCATGCAAAGAGCAATAATTATCGCAAAAGGTAATGTCCAGAGGGTGGGCTACAGAGATGTTGTTGAACGAGAAGCTCGTGAAATGTGTCTAACTGGTTTTGTGGAAAATATTAAGCCATATGATGTAAAGATCGTATGCGAAGGGGAGAATGCAAATCTCAATTCGTTTATAGAATTAATTAAAATTAAAATGTTTCCCATCGATGTGAAAGAACTGGATGTTAGTTTCGAGGATGCCACCGGGGATTTTGAGTATTTTGAGATAAAACGCGGCGATATAGTTGAGGAATTGGGTGAGCGGCTAGATCTTGCAAGGGGAGAAATGACAAAAATGATTGGGAAACAGGATGAAATGATTGGGAAACAGGATGAAATGATTGGGAAACAGGATGAAATGATCAATACATTAGAAAATTTCAAACATGAAACTAATGAGAATTTTAATCAACTCACATATGCCGTATCAAAGCACGATACTGGCGCACAGGAAAGAATTGCCGATTTGAGTGTGGAACTCTCTGAGGTTAAAGTTCGTCTTACGCATTTGGAATCTGCTGTTTTGTAAAAATACTGTGCCGTCATACCTGTGCCGGCCAATCTATTGCTTTTGAAGCACGCACCCACGAAAATCAGAGTGCGACTTAAAATCCAGTGAACATGACGGATGAGTAATTGTAGTATCCCCTTCAAATTAAATGGTAATTGCATGGTGCTCTGAATTTTGAGACACAGATTACACTGATTACGCAGATTGATAGTGGTTGTGAAAATCAGTGTAATCTGTGAAATCCGTGTCTACATTAATCTTGCATTTGACCATACTTTTTGAAGTGGATACAATTTCGACTACAATATCTGCGTTCATCCGCGTTCATCTGCGGTTCCAAACTCGCACGAATCCACACGGCTGGCTGCCACCCTGCCGCCCTAACGGGCTGCGGTG
>JAUVLO010000023.1 GCA_030600695.1 Methanosarcinales archaeon
GCCGCCGGTTGTGGATGTACAACAGTTACAGAGGCTGTCTAACAATTACTATCAGTAATAATCTTCCCGCTTCTTTTTCGATTTAAAGCCCTAATCGGCCTTCCTTTTCGTCTGTTTTTGAATTGCTGGACAGCCTCTACAGGCTGGCAACCTAATACTATGGGCAGTCGCCAGACCCTCCCCGCAAGTATCACCTCCCCCGGTAGCGGTGCCATTGAGCTCAGGCGGATGGCGTTCTAAAGCCTGAGGTTGAAGTTGATGATGCAAGTGCGTAGGAGAAGGTGGGTTTCGGGTGCGGGTGGGTTGAAGGTTTGAGATTATGCCTGAAACAAAGTTACGACTCTTCAAGAATATCTTTTAGTATAACAACTTCAACTTCTTTAACTTTTTCCAGTATCGAATCGTTCGTAAAAAATGCAGTTCCACCCCGACTTATGCATGTTGCAATTTGTATGGCATCAGGTGTTTTAATGTTATAATTAGCTCTTAACGTCGATGAAATATTTGATATTTCCTTATCTACATCAACCACATCCAGATTTGGGAAATTTGAGATGATTATCTGGTAATCATTAGCTATCGCCAGTTTATCTTCTTTTTTAGGCTTTACCATGATTTCAAGTAGTGTGATTACGGATGTTATGCCTTTTACGTTTCCGAACTCGATTTCTTCTAAGATCTTTCCACATATTTCTGCAAAAATAGGATTATCTTCCAACAGATAAATAAAAACCATTGTATCGATGCCGATAATCCGGTGCTCTTTAGTGATAGGCATCATCTATTCCCACGATTCCCGTTCACTTTTCACATAATCCGTTGCATCAACATCATACCATATTTCTTTATGTAATCCTTTGAGTTTAGCGGTGTATTTGTGTGGTTTTTTCATCAGAACGAGCTTGTCATCTTCTACGTCCACAAGCAGCTCATCATTTTTGGCAAACTTCATTTTTTCGATTAAAATTTTAGGGATGGTAATATTATATCTGGTACCTATTTTGACAGTGATACTCATTTCGTTTACCTCAACAATTATTAGTGCAGCGATTAGATTTAAATCCTATTGTTTGTCAGGTCATACTATCACTTTTATTAGCTGCTTGCAGATTGCTTAAAGGGCGAGCACCTTTTAAGATTTACAGGGACAGAGACACAATTTTTAATTTTGGCCAACAAACATTTAGCCGTGATCAACCTGTACAATAAGGTGAGAGAGGAGCTACAGAATATTATGGGTTCGAGGGGCGCAAATGTTGTTTTGTCAAGAAAATGCACCTCCATATCGCATTTATTTAGCCTGTGGGAAAGTATATACTTTCCTACACGTTCAACAAGTCAAAACTCATTGTTTTGGAATCATGAAGGCATCCTGAAGCATGAGGTTAAAAGTCGATAATGAGGGCGAGCGGCAAAAGGAGACTGGAAGTGCGGTGCGGGTGAATTGCAAAAAATCACGGAAAAGTATTTCAACCAATAGCGCCCCAAATTAATACTATGAACCTAACGCCCGCAGTAAAGACCATGCTGGTAACAGCACTCATTTTCACATCGGTCCTGGCAGGGGGATGCCTTCGGGAGTACGACACCACCAGACTTGCCATCAATGAGGTAGACATCTCAGCCGATATCATAGACGACGATACCGTACAGCTGGACATCATCACCTACATAAGCAACAGCGGCAAGACCTCAGGTGAAGTCGAGATTCAGGCAAAGGCATACAGCCTGGGTACCAACCTGCTCATGGCAGATGAGAAAATATCCATGGGCAGCATCGGCAAGGAAAAGACCCAGGACAGCACAGTGCAGTTAAAGGTTCCAATTACAGGCAACTATCGCATTGAGGTAACACTGTACGAGGACGGCGGGCAGATAACATCGGGCACTGCCACCATATCAGGCCTCGAATCCCTGCTCACCAGCCCAAAGCATTCATACATCAATATCCGCGACGTGGACGTGGCCATGTTGTCAAGAGGCGATACCACCACCATCCTGAAGGTTACCACCTTCCTGGACAACTACGGCAGGTCAGATTCGTCACCCTTAACAGCACTGGTGAAACTGCGTGATGCAAAGACCAACCTCATAGGCCAGAGCGGCAACATCAATGTGGGCGTGGTAAAGGCAGATACCACAGTGGTCAAGAATATCGAACTTGAAGTGCCAAAGGACAGGGACTACAGGGTGGAGGTAATGATATTCGAGAATGAACGCATCATTACCGAATATGGCATATCGTTCTTCATGGCGCCTGAAAGCCATGGCGAGGAAGATGTGGTAACGAAGACCAGGTCCGTGAGTACAACAGAGACCATTACTACTAAGTTCGTAGTGCCGGAACCCGCGCCGACACCCTATGGTGATGTGTACAGGACAGGGGATTACGGGGCTCCGATGATGAAAGAACCGGGCTTTGGCATACTTGGTGCAATGTTGGGTCTGATGGCAGTGGCTGTGATACTGGGAAGAAGAAAAAATAAGGTCAGGTGAGATGGATGGAAGAGAATGAAACTGCTGGGAAAAAAGGCCATACAGACAATGTCAGGTTATTCAAGACAGGCCTGATTTTAATCATGCTGCTTATATTGCTGGTTGCTTCTTTCGGGTTCTACCAGGGTATGCACGACGCCATCTATGACCTGTTCAACTACAGATATACAAACCTTATAGGTTCTATTTTTGACCTGGCAATAATAGCGGCCATACTGTATGTCGTCAGGGAATTCTATATCAAGAGACAATGATCGTTCTCCAGGCTGACCCAAATTATATCATGCCTGCATACTATTCTACTGTGAGAGAGGAAGGACGGCCGCCGGGTCATCTGACCTGAGGAAAGTCCCCCCACCACCCGGATACACGAACGCCTGTAGAGGGCGTAGGACGAGAGTCCTGGCAGCTGCCGTTTAAAACCGGTGGCTCTATGGTCTGCCTGATGGCAGGCCGTATGATGGCACAGAAACGATACCGCACCGCGTTAATGCTATGATGCTGAAAAGCTGAGGTCGCGCGGGACGCGGATGGAACGCGTGAATCCTCGTGGGTGCAAGCCAAACAGGGGCCATATGCCTGTCCGGGGCCGGCCCGGAGTTGGCGCTTAGCCGAATGCCGTTATATGGCGGATCACATCCTTAAGGGGAAGTGCCGCTAAAACAGAAGGGGGCTTACTCTCCTCACTCACTCTCCCCCCACTCATTCTCCCCACTTACTCTCTTTACTCACTCTCCTCAGAGACTTTTTATTATTTACTGGGACGATTCAGAAAACCGCAGAGAGCGCAGAGGCACGCAGAGAAAACCAACACATCTCTGCGCCTCTCTGCGTCCTCCGCGGTGAATCTTTTTTGCCACGATTTATTTAATCCAGAATAAAATAAAAAGTCACTCACCCCACTCACACTAATTCAGATCACGATTACATTAGGAGTCTTTTTTAACCAGATGTCGCGTATCCCTGACGGGTCTGCCGTGGGGAACGTATCTATCAGGCAAACATCACAATCATCCACCACATCAGCAAGTCGCCTGATATCACCGAAATAAACCTCTGCCGTGGTGTTACTGCCCCGGCTTGCCCTTGCCACCAGTACCGTTTCATCCCCGATGAGTGGCATATCACCAGTAGGAACCAATCGTTCAACTTCCACATCCAGCAGCCCTTTATTAACTTCAAGGTTCAGCAGCACATTCTCAATAGCCGGGCGCCAGGCATCGTTCAGTATCACCTTATCAGCACCCATAAGCACTGCCATCAGGCCCAGAGTACCGGGACCGCACATGCCATCCACTACCACCCTGCCAGCCAGCAGCCCCTCCATGTCCAGCTTCCCGAGCACATTCATCTTATGTCCGCTCTCCCGCGGGAACTCGATATGGATACTGCTCTGGCTCTTATAGATCACCAACTCCCCCAGTGCAGTCTGTGCCACATCGCACCTCATATCGCAACCTGCCAGCAATATATATTCATGGGGCTGGGAACCTGAATCAAGTATCCCCACGCTTTTGGCCTGGTCACCAACCCTTAGCACGACCCCCTTGACCTCAGGCACCCTGTCCACAATATCCACAGCCGTATCCGGGCGCACATTACCTGCTATAAGTACCAGGTCTCCATGACCCAGTCTGGGCGGATACATAATGGGAAAGCCGCAGGAGATCAGCGGTGTCCCGACCAGTGCCAGTCCTGCACCCTCCTCCCTGTCCCCGTGTTCAAGCATAACAGCCAGTACATGTGCCATCACCACATCCAGTGGACGGCGCCTGCATGAGCTGCACAACAATGTATTTTCATCAACAGTTTCCCCATGCAGTAAAGCCGCCAGTGGGACCTGCTTATCCCACCCGGGTTCAGGCGGACATTCAGGGCAGGCCATATACATCTGGTAAATAGAATCAAGCACATCTTCAGCCGGCCTTATACAGTCAGGACCGCCGCAGGTGGGGCACATTATCATGGTATCAACCTTTGATTGGAGGTAATTAAACCTTATCCCCAAACTGCTGGAATCCCCTGGGCTCCACATCCTCAATGTGCCCTTCACGCTCAATAGTTATCCCGCTGGCGGTAACCTCACCTATCACTGTGAATCGGGCAACTTTCCCGGCATTCTCCAGGCAGTCAGTATTGAGGGTGAACAGCAGCTCAAAATCGCCGCCTGTGTATAGACTCCATTCAAAAACCTTGTCATCAACGACCATATCCTCGACGACCTTATCATCAACGACCATATCCCCGACGACCTTATCATCAACGACTATATCCCCAATAGTAGCCATATCACGCACAGACCTGTGCACCGGTATATCACTTGCCCTGATATGGAACCCCACACCGCTGGCAGCGGCAAGGTCGTGCAGGGACAGTGCCAGCCCGTCACTGATATCCATCATAGAGGTCAGGCAGCCCGAACCTGCCAATGCCATACCTTCTACTATCCTGGGCACTGGCATGTAGAATTTTTCAAGTACTTCCGGGTCAACCTCCCTTCCCTGCTGCAATGCCTCAAGTGCGGCCCCGGCAGTACCTAGCTCTCCGGTCACGCAGACCATATCACCCGGTTTGGCCCCCTTCCTCATAGCCAGTTGTCCTGCATCCACCATTCCCAGCGCAGACCCCACTATAGTAAGTTCATCGTGCCTGTCAACGTCCCCGCCAATAATTTGTGTACCATACCTGCGGGCACAGGCACTCATCCCAGTCACCAGTTCCTTAACAAGATCCACTTCCAATCCGGGGGGCAGTCCCAGTGCTGTCATAATCCCTACCGGCCTGGCCCCCATGGCCGCAATGTCACTCAGGTTTACTGCAATGCTCATCCATCCCATCTGGTACGGCGTCATGCCTGAAGGAAAATCGGCCTTCCTGTGGAGCATATCAGTTGTAGCTACCAGGAGTCCGGATCCACCCACATTGATGACCGCACAGTCATCATTTCCCGGTCCTACTACCGGACGACAGACCGATCCTGTTTTTGATTCAGGTTCAAGCAATCCAGTAATAAGTGAAATAATGTCCCGTTCCCTGAATTTATTTATTATAGTCATATTATTATATTATTATATTATTTTAGAGAAACCATCGAAATATTTATAATATCTTAAAGTATCTTAGTATTAATAATTGTATAATATTTTTCACTGGGGGTTATATAACAATTGGGAAAAATGATATCTGAAAAATTAAATAGTTTGCTTTCTGAGTATTGCAATAAAGTAGAAGGGGTATTGGGTGCAGGTATTTCTTCTTCAAATGGACTTGAGATATCAAGTTATTTTGATAGTAACATCAATGCAAACATGGCTCATGCAGTTTCATCTATCGTGTATAACCATACCCGGAACCTTTCCAAACATCTTGATTTCAATGGGTATGATTATAACTTAACATTCACTAAAGACGGTATTATCGCCCTGAAGAAGATTGATAAAAGTACACTGTTCCTTGTCCTGATGAAACCTGAGACTGATATGGACCTTGCGACAACCCGGATGGAAGATGTTTCAAAAAAGATCAACGAATTGATCTGATCTTTTCCAGAGTCACTCCATCTGCTTTAAAGCTTCAGCAATATCCTCGCCCTTGACCGTGGTTCTCTTGGCATGGATTGCCAGCCTGTTAGCCCTGGTTGCTATTTCAATACCATATTCTTCCAGGTGTTTTGCCAGTTCTTCACTAGCTGTGGCACTGACCCTGTGTGCACCTGCTGCCCTTATTACACGTTCAACTGCTGCTGTTGGTAAGAGTTTATCTTTCATATTGTATTTCCTCGCTTAATATAATATTAAACCATAGGTAAACATAGGTAAAATATGATTATATCTTATAGATACGCCTATTTAAAAATTATGTTTTGATTTTCCAGACAAACTAATTAGAACACCTTAAATTCAGCTTCATATCACTGTACCGACTATAAAAGCTATTAAAGCCACGAACATGGCCATCTTTAGCAATTTTGAAGCTTTTTCTGCATTGTCCCTCAGTAGAATCTCGTTAATTGAAACCAAAAAAAGTATATCTGCCACAAAGATCACAGCCATGTAAGATGCACCGAATGCATTGTTCACATTATAGACCAGGGGCAGTGGGCTCAGTACAATTCCTGTTATTCCCAGTACAGCAGCCAGACGTGAAGCTTTCATCTTACCTATAACAATGGGAAGTGTCCTGGCACCGGCCTTGCTGTCCCCTTCAATATCCTGTATATCCTTCACGATCTCCCTGGCCATAGTAGCCAGGACCGCCAGCAGGAACAGTATCATTGTCGACTGGATGCCTGTACCGTTAAAGATTTCCAGTGCACCCCCGAACAGGAATGTAGAGCCTGTGAGGTATCCCACGACTACATTACCTGCCAGTGCCATGCGTTTCAGGGTACTGGCGTACAGGAACAGCATTAAGGAATTGAATCCGGCCAGTAACAGGCATACAGGTCCCAGCCAGTATGACAGCACGACACCGATTCCGAAAAGGAGCATTGAAAAGTACAACGCTGTCTTCCTGTTCACCCTTCCTGATGGAATGGGGCGTAGGGGGCGGTTTATCTTGTCGATCTCATGGTCAAAATAATCATTTATTGCATTGCCTGCCCCGGTGATCAGGAACACGACAGAAAAAACCAGTACAGGCTCATATACAAGCCGGACCTGCATGGAATCAGGCAATGCCAGGAATGCTATCAGCGTGCCTACCAGGGCCGCAATACCTGCCATGGCACAATTGGCCCACCTAATCAGTTCAACAAAGGTACGAAATGAATTGAATGGCATCAGTCGCCACGTCCGGCCTCAAGCATGCGGTCAAGCGCTTTTTTGGCCTTCACCCGCACATGCCCTGGCACGGTAACGACGTGTTTGTTCTCTTCTAGTGCAGTAATGATATTTTCCAGGCTGATCATCTTCATATTCGGGCATACGGCATATTCTGATACCGCATAGAATATCTTATCAGGATTATCCTTTCTAAGCCTGTGCAGCATCCCCACCTCGGTACCTATGATAAATTCTTTATACGTGGATTCTTTTACATGACCCACCATCCCACCAGTGCTTAATACAGCGTCTGCAAGGTCGATCACGTCGGGTTTACATTCAGGATGCACTATGACCTCGGCATCCGGATGTTCGTCTTTCAATAGCAGCACATCTCCTGAAAGTATCTGGTGGTGTGTGGGGCAGTACCCGTCCCATGGTATGATCATCTTATCTGTGTAGCGTGCCGCATAAAGGGCAAGGTTCTTATCAGGTGTGAAGATCACTACATCCTCATCCAGGCTGTTCACTATCTGGACAGCATTGGCGGATGTACAGCAGATATCTGATTCTGCCTTCACTGCTGCACTGGTATTCACATAGGTCACTACTGCAGCCCCGGGATATTCGTTTTTGATCTTTACCAGCTCTTCAGGTGTGATCATGGCCGCCATGGGACACTGGGATGCTAATTCAGGCATCAGTACGGTCTTGTCAGGACTAAGGATGGCAGCACTTTCGGCCATGAAGTCCACGCCGCAAAATACTATGACATCGGCATCATGCTTTGCAGCCTGCTGACTCAATCCCAGGCTGTCCCCTACAAAATCTGCAATATCCTGGATATCCCCTCTTTGGTAATTGTGGGCCAGGATGACGGCATTGCATGATTCTTTTAGTTCAAGGATCTTTGTTATTAGCTCATCTTTATTTTGTTGACTCATTGAAATTACCTGTGAATTCAATATTACCATTCAATCCCTTTTATTGAGATGGGATAAAACACTTTCCAATGAGGTTATCGTTTGCCTGTCGTAACATTGGGGATAGTGACGCTGGTGATAGTATCACCGTAGAGTATATTAAAAGTTAAGCCACTTTTTATAGTTAAAAACCAAATAATATTAACTAATAAAATGCAAATTCCAACAAGTGATAAGCAATAAACCACAGAGGGCACAGAGGACACAGAGAGTAAAATCAGATGCAAGCTCTGTGTTCTCTGTGGTTAAATTATAATTGCCTGAAAATCAAAGTGTTAAAACATTAGAATAGAACCACCTGCTGAGGGGGCATCGACGTCAATCTCTTCAGAACAATCAGCAGATGAGGCATCGGCATCAAAAGGCATCCCGGGATTTGAAGTAATGTTGCTTATAGCAGCATATTCAGCTGTGGTGAGCTTGTTCAAGTATGCAGAAAAAAGAAGCAAGTAGTTCACTACCAAAAAAAGATGTAGCCATTATCCACCCCCACCCCCATTCCCCATCCCAGTTTTCCTTAACCCCTCTGTAACACACCCAACAACAGTTCCTGTGATCTTCTCACCAAACTCCGTATACGACCCTGCATATTCTACATACGGTTCGCAATGTTCCCGGCAGGCCACTATCACCGCATCAGTGGTCGTTCCTAAAAAATCGTATCCCATTTCCATCAGCGCAAGCCCTTTAGCCTCAGTGGCTGTGATGATCGCCCCTGCCATTGCGCCTTCGGACAGTCTCGCGTCAGCAACAAGAATAATATTAATGGTCCCTGCCTTATTTCCCTCCACCCTGAAGCCTGAAGGATGAGTGATGCCAGCAGTGACAAAAGTTGTCAAGTAGTCATCTGTCCTTACACACAGATCATCCATGCTCACAGCTGTCAGTAGTCCGAAATACGTCCCCCTGATCTGAAGAGAAACAGCCAGTCTGTCCAGATATTGTGCAGGTTCTAAGTGGTCAAAATCCGGCTGCACCTGATGGTTGAACAGACAATCCACATGCCGGCGACCGCCGTTGATACCAGAACTTAAGGCCTCGAACCCGCCCTCGATTATCAACGTGGAATCTTTAATGTAATGTATCATGCAGTGGCTCCAGTACAGGTATTACATAAAGCGAGTTTGTTATTTCATTTGGAATTACTTCTACCGGAATATTAAATGCACGTTCAATATTCTGGGGGGTCAGCACCTGGTCAGGGGTGCCAACTGATATCAGTTTCCCATCCTGGAGAAGACATATCTTATCGCAATAATAAGCAGCAAGGTTCAGGTCATGGATAACTGCTACCACAACCATACCCTTTCGAGAGGCATGCTTTACAAGATTCAATATATCTATCTGGTTCGTTATATCAAGATGTGAAGTAGGCTCATCCAGAAGCAGGACCTTCGGATCCTGTGCAAACGCCCTTGCAATGATCACCCGCTGCAGTTCTCCGCCGCTTAACTGCGTGATCAACCTGTCTTTCAAAAAAAGCGTGTTTGTTTTTTCCATTGCATCCTTCACTATATTGATATCCTCAACAGTTTCAGATCCTTTGATATAAGGAGTCCGCCCCATTAACACGATATCTTCCACAGTGAACTCGAAATTTATTGAGATCACCTGGGATACGACTGCCACCTTTTTCGCAATCTCTTTGCTTTGCATCTCATCAACATTCGTCCCATCGATAAGAACTGTCCCTGAGATGGGTTCTAAAACCTTTGTTATAGTCTTTAACAGCGTTGTTTTTCCTGAACCATTGGGTCCTATGACCCCGACAACTTCCCCCTCACTGGCTTTGAGTGATATCTGCTCCAGGACATGCCTGTGTCCATAACCGGCGCTCAGGTCCCGAATCTCAAGCATACAGGCTTTGCCTCCTCTTTCGTAACAGGTAAATGAAAAACGGTGCGCCGAACATGGCGGTCACGATACCCACAGGCAGTTCGACCGAGTCCAGGATGGTCCTGGAAAATGTATCGCAAAGTACCAGGAAGACCGCACCCATCAGGGTTGAAGCTGGAAAAAGTATCCTGTGGTCGGGACCGACGATAATGCGCATAATATGGGGGATAATAAGCCCCACAAAACCGATGATCCCGCTGACAGATACAGCAGCAGCAGTGACAAGTGCGGATAATACCAGCACGTAGCGCTTCACCTTTTCAATGTCCAGACCCAGGTACTGCGCCTGCTCTTCCCCCAGCAGCATTACATTCAGGTTCCAGGCGTAGCGATACAGTATAAGAACACCAAAAATTATCATGACTGATGTGATCTTTACTTTATCCCAGCTTGCTGTCCAGAGTCCGCCCATCAGCCAGAAGATTATCTGGTGGGGTGAATGGGAGATGAATATGATCAGGGAAGTGATCGCAGCGAGCAGCGAACCAACTGCTATACCTGACAGTAAGAGTGTATCGACCGGCACCTTTCCCCCGATCTTTGATATGTTGTATACTACAAATATTGTAATAACAGCCCCTACAAATGAAAGGAGCTGGACCGGCAGCAGCATCACAAAACCAAGTGATGCCCCCAGTGCCGCACCTGACGACATCCCGATTATATAAGGGTCTGCCATCGGGTTTTTCAACAACCCCTGCATTGCACAGCCGGCTGTGCTCAAGGCGGCACCCACCAGGACTGCGAGGAGTACCCTGGGTAAGCGGATATCTCTGATAATAACCTCCTGGCTGTTAGTCCAGGTCTTCTCAACTGGGTAATACCCGTTCGCCTGCATATTTGCGGTGACAGACGGGAATATCTTTCCGGTTATATCTATCATGCCCTCAAATATTTCAGCTACCAGGATCCTTGCTGTGACATCCGGAGAAATACTGGTTGAGCCTATGGCTGTATTGGTGATTATTGCCACAATCAGGAGTATTGCCAGTATAAGTATAACCGACTTGCCGGGTTTATCCATGGTTATCTCTCATGTCTTATCTCTTTATAAGACTCTCATCTCTTATCTCCATGTGTCATCGGTTAAGAGTAATATTGTGATGGAACACGGATTGCACGGATGACACGGATGTGCACGGATAGTAAATAAACAAATCCGTGAAAATCCGTTAAATCCGTGTCATCCGTGTTCGATTAAAATTAAATTGGAGAATCGTATGAAATCATTGGTCTTTTGGAAAATAATACATACCGACTCTGTCAAACTCCTTAACCGATGACCAATGCTCTTATCTCCAGGGATGAGGAGGGGAGGGGGTTGATGATCTGGAGATGAGCCATCATAATCTTCGTCTCGAATAAACCAGCAGTATCATGCTGAGTGCAAGTATCATACCAAAGCCGGGCGTCGAAGATGTGTCGGGTGTGGGTGATTCGATCTCCTCGGGCTGGATCTCGGGTGCAATATAACCATGCAGTTCAGCTAATCCCTGGACTATCCTCGGACCTGCCCGTTCGATCGTGTTCGGATCGTCTATCGGATAGACTTTATTATTTTTTACTGCATCTGTTTGCGCCAGTACCTGGTTACCGGTTATGGCTTCCATTATGGTATATGACCCTCCTCCCATACCTGAACAGATTATGATCTGCGGGTTTTTATCAACAACATCTTCAATACTTATGACCGGCCAGCCTTCTGCCTCTACGATATTTATGCCGCCCGCCATCCGTATAAGGTCATCGCAGTAGGAACCTGTACCTACTGCATACATGGGGTCATGCCAGACGATATAAAGCACGCGGGGCTTTCTACTGTCTGGAATATCTTCGGTCACGCCTGTTATGTCACTGATCTGCTGCGTCATATTCGCAGTAAGTGATGCAGCGGTGTCAGCATTTCCGGTAATATTCCCCACAAGCCGGATATTATCAAGAATATCATCCATTGTTTTGGGATGTAAGGAAACTACTGTGAGGTTTAAGTTTTTCAATGTATTGACCGTATCCTCGCCGTTGCCGTATTCGGCAAGGACAAGATCAGGAGAAAGGTTTACCACTGCTTCGAGATTTACAGTCGAGAATCCGCCTATCTTGGATATATTGGCAGCTTCTGGTGGATAGGTATCATATATGGTGCCTCCGACCACTCTGTCGCCGGCTCCTACAGCAAATAATATCTCTGTGTTGCATGGGGACAGGGACACGATGCGCGTTGGTGTTTTTTCGATCGTCACTGTGCATCCGAAATTGTCGGTGACATTGATGGGATACGCGAGTGTAGTCGGGATCAGCAGTACGGTTATTGTTAAAATAAACAGAAAGATACGGGATGTTTTTAGCATTAGCAATTCCTCTGACCTCATCTGGACATTTCATATATAAAGCTGGTGTTCTGGGTTACAGGTGTTAGCTAAAAGGGGTTCAATACATCGTGAGCGCAGTCAAATGAAAATGTGATCCAATATATCCCACTATCATTACCACTATTGGATACATCAGTTCTTGATATTTACAGATATCTTCTTCTTGGTCACTGGCACCAGTTTCTTCCATTCAACTGTGACATCTTTCTCTAATAAATATTCATCAACCGTTTTATCTGAGGGTTTTCCATCAACTTCATACAGGAATAATCCTTCTTCACCATCTGTAGATATTACATATTCCCGATTGCCCACTTTCTTAACCTCTACAGCCGACACGCTTCTCAATGCGTCTAACAGGCTGCTTCCCTTTGACAGTTCGATGTTATCAACTTTAGCAAACTTATCGAGAATATTATACATATTTTCTGTTTTAAGTTTAAGTACATGGGTTTTGCCAAATTCTTTTCTTTCAATAAGGTCAGCATCTTCCAAT
Organism: Methanosarcinales archaeon; assembly: GCA_030600695.1. Classification (GTDB taxonomy): domain Archaea; phylum Halobacteriota; class Methanosarcinia; order Methanosarcinales; family Methanocomedenaceae; genus Methanocomedens_A. The sequence goes on from JAUVLO010000023.1 coordinate 13,004, forward strand.
ATCCTGACATGCTTTGCCGCAACGGGAACCGATATGTTCAATTTCCTTGCCAGTCCTGAAATATGCAGATCAGTATCAGCCAGTACCTCCAGCATATCCATGCGGGTGGCGCTTCCCATTGCCTTGAATACTTTATTATCTATCTGGCTCATATATGTTATCTTAAATCGAGATGATATTTAAGTTCTTCTTTTATGACCGGCACGGAATTATTCCAATATTAGTTCGGAGGTGCTCGATCAACTATATATTAGGATACTACCGAATCCCAACATATATTTCAAAGCTCTCAAGAAGGGATTTTTCTTTTAGCCAGGGTCTCCAGTGATTTACTCTCACTGTTACCTCTCCGGCCTGCATTGCCTTAAATATCCAGCTTCTTAAGCCTTCAGAGCCTATGACTTTTCCGGGTTCAACCTGGAATTCTGTTTTTTGGAGGTGGAGCCTTTGGTCATCGGCTTCCTGGATTTCCCAGCGATATCCTGTTGAAGGATTTTCAGGCAGGTTCAGCTCAAGTTCTTCCCCCACCTCCAATTTTATTTTTTTCTTGTTATCTTCCCTGGAGACCGATTTTTTTGATTTATTCAATATTAAGGCCCTCAAACTCCACTCATCTGCCACATACCTAAATCCTCAATGGCGCATTGGTTATACTTCATTTTAAACCACCCGTCTTCTCCCCAGTCTGTTCCCCAGCTATTCTTGCATATCCAGCAGTTATCGCTGTCACTGTAACCTACTATGCATATACAATGCCCACCCGCAAGTTCTCCTGTTATATGCTCGTATACGCCGCCAATGTAGTTGAAGAAGTCGTCATAGACGTACATGGCAGCGATAAGGGGACCATTATTTACCAGCGATTGTTTCATTTCAGGAACACTGGTCAAATGTGCCCAGTTATTTATTTTCCATACATCATTTTTTCTGCAGCATCTTTCACAATGGGTATTACGGTCAATGTAAGGGAGGCAATCTTCAGTAGGCACTCCTTTTTTTTGAAGGTAATTACATGAATCATCAGGATACCAGCCCTTGTTACAACATCTCTTGCAACCACAGAAGAATAGACATCCTTCTGAAAGATTAATTATCATATTTGGGTCGTTGGCAGATATCTTTATCAGCGGTTCAAGAGCTGCCAAGGTGCCGAAAGCAACACAGGAACCACAAGCTCCCTGGTCTCTAATAGGCGTTGTCCAGTTAATGCCGTCTTTATTTCTCCAGTCGATCTCTGCGGTTTCAATTGTAACCATCTGTGCTGTGGTTTCTGGTTTTGATTCCCATGCTGCCAATTTTTTCTTGATTTTTACTTCCACTTCATCAGGGGGCTTTAAACCAAGTCGTTTTTTCTTTTCTTCCATATCCATTATGGAATATTTCGTATGTCCGGCCTTCCACCTAAGATTTTTTTCTTTGATGGATTTTTTTAATTTTTCAATGTCAAGTTGTGTCATATTTCCACCTCTCCAAAAATTAAAAGAAATCTAATATACTTGTTATAAGTATAAATTGATGAATTATATACTTTTCTTAACAATAATTCATTGGGGGCAGAGGGTACTTATTATTTACTGTGGAGGCGGGAGTTTGGGTTCATTGCCAGTAAAGAGATGCAGAATCAGAAGGAATTAAGCTATAGACAATAATCTAGATTATGATGCACTTTAAAGTTGTTCTGGAAGAGGATGAAGAAGTCGGTGGGTATATTGTTAGCTGTCCAGGTCTTTCGGGTTGTTTTTCCCAGGGGGAAACTGCGGATGAGGCTTTAGAAAATATTAAGGAAGCTATACAGGCATGTTTTGAGTCTCTGGCTGAAGATGAGATTAAGTCCTATATTACAAATCTTTCGTCCAGGGTTGTTGATGTAGTTGCTTAATGTCCGGACTTTCCAATTATTTCAGGGATGAAGGCTATAAAGGCATTTTCTAAAGCAGGGTGGGTTCCTCATAGGCAAGTGGGAAGTCATGTTGTTTTAAGAAAGGAAGGTTCGAAGGTTACACTGTCAATTCCAAAGCATAAAGAATTAAAACCTGGGTTATTGAGGCATTTGATTAAGGCTGCCGGGCTAAATGTGGAGGAGTTTAAAGGATTGTTGTAATGGAGATGGTTTCGTTATAATATTTTTGACAAAACCAAATAAGTTTGATTTTTATTCTTTGATTTTTATATAAAAGCCATTATCCTGAGATTTCAACTCAAATAAATCTGGATATGCTCTGATGAGCTGAGATAATTGTTTGTAACCATATGTTCTCGGATCAAAACTTGGATCTAATTGGCGTAAATAATCCCCCGCCGTACCCAACTGAGCCCATCCATCCTCTCTCATAGCCATTTCATAAGCTTCCTTAAGTAAAGAAATTGGATTCTGAACTTTGCCATTCTCATCAGTCGTTAAAGAACTTTTTAATTCCGCCCTATTTTTTAATACAGTGCTTTTGGGAGTTAGGTTTTCAGTATAAATGAATATATTACATGCATTCACAAATGCTTTAGGTGTTTTGTTTTCACCAATTCCCATTACAAAAATACCACTTTCACGGATTCGAGTTGCAAGTCTTGTATAATCACTATCACTAGAAACTATGCAAAAACCTTCAACTCGGCCGCTATGAAGAATATCCATTGCATCAATTATCATAGCACTATCTGTAGAGTTTTTACCAACAGTAAATCGGAACTGTTGTATTGGTTGGATTGCGAGATTATTTAGACTTTCTTTCCAACCGTTCATATTAGGAGTTGTCCAGTCACCATATATCCGTCTTATCGTTATGGGTCCATGTTTACTAGTTTCAGCTGAGATTTTTTCTATCAATGTCGGTTGTGCATTATCTCCATCTATCAATAACGCAATTTTTTTCCTATTGTAATCATCAAATTGTTCAACCATATTATTAATCTCCAAGTCATTTTACTTTATAATTCATTCATGTTGTAAGAGGTCTGGTCCTCCAGCACAGCCTTCTCCACCTTTGCAGCGCCCTGTACCTCAGTAAGAGTAGTCGAGGTCAGCACTTCCAGCACCTCACCTATATTGATAGTGTTTATAGCCTCAGTAGTGTTAAAGACCGGTATCGGACAAAACAGCCCGATACAGTCCAGTGTCTCATCAGGTTTAACTTCAGTCTCCCCATTCATCTTTTGTTTCCTCTCATGATAAATAGCAGTAACAATAACCCGAGCATCACCGGGAACGTTATCTGGAATCCGGGTATTCTTTTATCTTCATCTCCAATGGTCTCTGAATCCAGTGTCATCTCAACAACTGGCACCTCGAACTCCTCGCCCAGCAAATGGTTAATATGTTCCTGGGGAGCAGAGCGATATTTCAGTACGGCGGTAATAGAAATTGGCAGGCTGACATCTTCAGGCATTGTGAAAGCGTGGGATTCGGTATCTTCCCCTTTTGGAGGTATCCTGTGGTCTGACAGGATGCTCTCAGCTTCCCATACCTTCTCTGTTGGGTTACCATCGGCATCGGCCAGTACGGTATGGTACACAACTGCCCCAGGGTCGATATTGCCGTGTTCATCCAGGGCACCTGAGCGGTAAATTTCGGTCCCGGCCCCGTCTGTCACAGTTACATCCAGCCACATCTGCCTGGACTCGGTCAGGCCGGTTGGCAGGTAATGCCCTGCTCCGATGTTCGTTATACGGACATCAAAACTGAACGACTCACCGCTTTCCACTGAGCCACGGGGTATCACATTGACCTGTGCCGCCCTTTGCAATCTCTCTACTGCCATGTCTGCATGGGTCCTGGAACCAAGGTATTCTGTCATGAACACGTTACCGCCCACACCAAAATGTGTCCAGATATGCTCCCGGTTCCCACCTATCCCTGACGCCTTGCCTGGGTTTGCCTGGTATCCTGTAATTCCCGGTGTCATGTGACAGTCCTGGCACTGGATACCCTGGGCTGCGTAGGGGCCGTTCTTCCATTCGGTATAGGTGGCTTCAAGGGGCAGCCCGTTTACCGGATGGTTTACATCATGGCACATACCGCAGAATTCGGCTTTTGTGTGCAGTTCGGAATACTCGGTATTATGTGCCGGCGATCTTGAATCATCAAACGGTCCCCGTTTTGTACCGTCAGGTGTTAAAGTAAATTGTGCATTTGATGTGCCGTCGCTCTCAGTTACTGTGTGACAGAAATCACACTGAACACCCTTTTTAGCTATTTCACTGAGATTTGAGCCATCCACTGGCGGGACTTCCCCTGACACAACCCCGATAGGCGTGTGACATCTTGCACAGTATGTGTCGGTAAGCCCGTTGGTCTCCTCACTTGCCATTAGGGACTGTGCCAGATAGTATGGGTCTAACTCAGCCTGTGAATGCATGGACCCCTCCCACTGTTTGTAAATTTCGGCATGGCATACCTGGCACCTGCTCAAGGGGTCCTCGAACTGGTCTGAACTGAGTTCCCCTTGTGCGGTTTCAGCAGAAACCATGATTGGCATGGTCAATATCAAAAAAAGAAATAGTATCGTAATTCTTCTTGACTTCATTTAATTTCTCTCCTATTCCCGATTATTGCATAAAAGCTCTTGACGCTTATTGCACACAAATTAATTCAAATATCTTAGACTACGGTCCCTGGTATTCTCCCACAATCTATGTATATTATACCGCTCCATGCCCCTTAGTGTTATACTTTCCACCGGTTCAAACACAACGGTCAAAGTGGAATTGGCTTTTGTATAATCAGGGGTAAGCATAACCCTGGCAAGGAAATTCTCACCAGCATACAGTTCCACCCACTGTATGTGGTGTGCCGGTGCCATTACATGCGGGATGCTGCCCCCACTCTATTTAATTATTTCACCAATTTTAACGCGTCTCTGCATGCAGCAATGCCAGGTGCGCCGGATGTAAGGAAAATCACTTCCATGGTTTCCATGATCTCCTCTTTAGTCGCACCTTGGTTTAGGGCATTTCTCATCTGGGATACAGTGCAGGCCTCACAGCGCTGGGATGCCACTACAGCCAGTCCCATCAGCGCTTTCATTTTGGCAGGCAGGGCACCATCAGAGAGCATTTTCTTATCGCATTTATGGTATGCCTGAAGGAATTCCGGGTCAAGTTCACCTATCGTGTGAAGTACCTCTGGCTCAAAACCAATTTTCTTTCCAATATTTTCAATGATCTTCTTGTGTTCGCTCATTTTATTTCTCCAATTTTATGTTTTATGGACTACTCTATGAGTTCCATATCCTCTCCACAGCAGACCAGGGCTCCGCCCCCTACTTTGGTCACAGTAACTTCGTTTCCACAGATATTGCATCGATACTTTTCGCCTTCTTCCATTACAGCCATTCGTAAGAACCTCCACTAAACTTGTAATAGAATTTAGTCGATTCTAATATAAAATCATATTGGTGAGCAATCTGA
>JAUVLO010000002.1 GCA_030600695.1 Methanosarcinales archaeon
AGTTTAATGAAGAGCAGATGAACTGGCTGAGGATGATGAAAGAACATATTGCAACAAGTTTTCACATTGAAGTGGAAGATCTGGACTACACGCCGTTTGATGCAATCGGAGGACGTGGTAAGATGTTTCAGCTCTTTGGGACTGGAATGAATGCGGTTATTAGTGAAATGAATGCAGCATTGGCGGCGGCGTAAGATGGCTTTAGGATTAACCCCACAACAAATAATTGATAAAGATGTACATCCTTTGTTAAGGATTAGTGAAAATTGGACACGAGTAGACCTAAATCTTGTAGCTAATATTCAAAACGGATATGCTTTTCCTTCAAAAGAATTCTCTAAGGACAGCGGATTGCCCTTGATAAGAATTAGAGATATTTTAAAACATGAAACTGAAGACTTTTATACTGGAAACTATCCAGTAGAATTTCTTGTAGACAAAGGTGATATTCTAATTGGTATGGATGGAGATTTTAATGCATCTGTATGGAAAGGGCCAAGGGGGTTATTAAATCAACGAGTTTGCAGAGTACTACCAACCAGTAATAATTATTTTGATACATTTTTAATTATATGTTTACAGCCGTATTTAGATGCAATAAACAGTGAAACATCTGCCGTAACGGTCAAGCACTTATCATCAAAGACAATCCAACAAATTCCAATACCACTTCCTCCTCTTCCCGAACAACGAGTTATAGTCTCCAAAATCGAACAGCTTTTCAGTGATCTGGACAACGGCATAGATAACTTCAAAAAAGCGCAGGAGCAGCTTAAGCGCTACCGCCAGTCAGTCCTCAAAGCCGCCTGTGAGGGAAAACTCGTACCCACCGAGGCTGAACTTGCGCACAGCGAGGGGCGCGACTACGAGCCTGCGGATGTGTTGCTGGCGCGGATAGTGGAGGAGCGGCGCGAGAAGTGGAACGGCAAAGGTAAATACAAAGAGCCTGCAACGCTGGATACGAGTGGGTTGCCAGAAGGCTGGATGTGGACTATCAGTGATGCTATTTTCTGGTTTGTAACGAGTGGATCTCGAGGTTGGGCAAAATATTACTCAGAGACTGGTCCAATATTTTTACGTGTTGGTAATTTAAATCACGAATCAATTAGCTTGGATTTAAATTATATTCAGAGAGTGCAGCCACCCGTAGGAACTGAAGGCACAAGAACCCAGATTATCGCAGGAGATATTTTAATTTCTATTACTGCTGATGTTGGTATGGTTGCTCTTGTGCCTGATGATATGGAAGAAGCATATATCAACCAGCATGTGAGTCTTGCGAGACCAGTTTTAGCAATTAATCCACATTATCTCGCATGGTTTTTAGCAAGTCAAGTGGGAGGGCAGAAGCAATTTGTACAGTTGCAACGAGGTGCAACTAAAAAGGGTTTGGGATTAGATGACATTCGTTCAATTAACATCCCCCTCCCCCCTCTCGCCGAACAGCACCGCATCGTTTTCGAAATCGAAACCCGCATCTCAATCTGTGACAAAATGGAAGCAACCATAGCAGAATCCCTGCAAAAAGCAGAATCCCTGCGCCAGAGCATTCTGAAAAAAGCCTTTGAGGGTAAACTGCTAAACGAAATAGAGCTGGAAGAAGCCCGTAATGCTCCAGACTGGGAACCTGCTGAGAAACTGGTGGAGAGGATACGCCAAGAAAAGCAGATAAAGGAAAACAACAATAAACCAACAAGGAGAAAAACTCATGGATAAAGATGAGTGGTTTAATCAAGCTGATTATGACATGGATACTGCGGAATTCATGTTCAGCGGAGAGAGGTATTTTTATTCCGTATTCATGTGTCATTTATCCATAGAAAAGGCTCTCAAAGGACTATATATTCGGAAATTCAAGGATGCTCCACCTAAAACCCACAATCTATTATATCTACTTGAATTTATTGATCCTGGCCTTCCGGAAGATATGTATGATTTTGTTTTCACCCTGAACAGAGTAAGTGTCCTGACTCGATATCCAGATAACCTTCAGAAAATGCTGAAAGATTATAACAAAGAAAAAACAAATGAAATACTTGGGAAAAGCAAGGAGTTATTAAGATGGTTAAAAGAAAAGTAACTGATGCTGTCAGGTTCTTTGAAAAATGCCTGAAAGAAAAAGGATTGAAAATCTCAAAGATAATTTTATTTGGATCACAGGCCAAAGGAACAAGCACAGAGGAAAGCGATGTTGATATTCTAATTATATCAGAAGATTTTCGCGGCAAAGACATTTTTGAAAGGGCAAGATTAACTAAATACGCTGAAATAATGACTCTTAAGAATTTCATGATGCCTCTTGATATTGTTACCCTGACTTCAGAAGAGTTTGAACATGGAACTTCCCTCGTTGTTGAATATGCCAAAAGTGGGAAAGTAATGTATGCCGCATAATCACTATTTTCCGTCGCCGAGCAATGCTGCATCAAAAAGAACATGAAAAAAATGGATAAATAATGACCAACACAGGAGCCATAGTATCAAAAGTATGGAGTTTCGCAGACGTACTCCGGGATGATGGTGTCGGCTACGGCGACTATCTGGAACAGTTGACATATCTGCTTTTTCTAAAGATGGCAGATGAATATTCAAGACCACCGTATGACCGTAAACTCCCGATTCCGGAAAAATATAACTGGGAAAGCCTGGTATCGAAAAAAGGCGCCGAACTGGAATCCCATTATACAGAACTGCTCCGTGAATTAAGTCAAGCCAGGGGCATCCTTGGACAGATATTTACAAAATCACAGAACAAGATACAGGATCCTGCCAAGCTCTATCGCATCATAGGCATGATCAATAAAGAAAACTGGAGCATGATGGGTGCTGACCTTAAAGGGAAAATCTATGAAGGTCTGCTGGAAAAAAATGCAGAGGACGTGAAATCCGGGGCAGGTCAGTATTTCACTCCTCGTGTGCTAATCATGGCAATGGTTGAGTGCATTCATCCAGAACCTGAAAAAACAATCTGTGATCCTGCATGTGGAACAGGGGGCTTCTTCCTTGCATCGTATGATTTTATCAGCAACCCAGAAAATTACCGTTTGGATAAAGAGCAGAAAGAATTTCTCAAAGACAGAACCTTTTCAGGAAATGAGATTGTTGCAAGCGCAAGAAGAATGTGCCTCATGAATATGTTCCTTCATAATATCGGCGAGATTGACGGTGAATCTTCCATATCATCAGTGGATTCATTAATATCCGATCCGGGCGAGCGTTATGATTACGTGCTGACTAATCCTCCTTTTGGTAAAAAAAGCAGCATGACCTTTACCAATGAAGAAGGGAAACAGGAAAAGGAAGACCTTGTTTGTAATCGTCAGGATTTCTGGGCAACTACTTCCAATAAGCAGTTGAACTTTTTGCAGCATATCAATACTCTCCTGAAATCAGACGGATGCGCCGCAGTTGTCCTGCCTGATAATGTACTGTTTGAAGGAGGTGCCGGGGAGACAGTCCGTAAAAACATACTTGAAACAACAGATCTGCATACAATTTTACGGCTTCCAACAGGTATTTTTTACAAGCAGGGTGTAAAAGCAAATGTTCTGTTCTTTGACAATAAGCCAGCAAGTAAAGACCCCTGGACAAAAGAGGTATGGATTTATGATTTCCGTACCAATGTTCATTTCACATTGAAAAAAAATCCGATGAAATTTGAAGATCTACAGGATTTTATTAGCTGTTACAATCCTGAAAATAGGCATGAGAGAAAGGAAACATGGTCTGAAGATAATCCTAATGGACGCTGGAGAAAATTCTCTTATGATGATATAGCATCACGAGATAAAACAAATCTTGACATTTTTTGGGTAAAAGATGAAAGCCTGGCTGATCTGGATAACCTGCCGGATCCAGATATACTGGCAAACGAGATAATTGAAAATGTGGAGGCTGGACTTGAAAGTTTTAGGGAAATAGTTGAAACGATAAATGGTGGATAATCTAATTGGTAGCAGTCACAATATACTCCATACAATATACCGCAACTACATATAGCAATTCCATTTTTCCATTCAAAGGAACCTAATCCCCTCAGGCAGTTCCCCAAAAATCTCCCTAAACGCTTCAGGCTATTTATCCGGATCCTGCCCATTCTGCGCATAAAAAGCACTCGCCCAGCGTTCAAGCCCTATCCCGCTACAGCACAGTTTCTGAATTAAAGTTCTTCCCATTCTTCCAGGGAAATTTTTCTTCCGATGAGTTTCTCCAATTGTTTGATCATCATTTTAAGCTGCGGGACTGAATACTCATCATTGCTGGGAATTGTTAAAACTTTGGTGCCATATCGCATATAGAAATGTCGTCCACCTGGTTCAGGCGCATTGAAACCCAGTTTTACCAGTTTTTTGATAAAAACTCTGCGTTTACATGGTTTCCATTTAGGCATGAGCCCCAGCCTCAATGCCATGTGGGATACCTGCATTGATATCCAGATGATCTATCACAGGCAAAGTATCGCCATGCCGTATTTTTACTATGAGCCAACCTTCAAGGACTGATTCAAGTTCTTTCTGACATTCAAAAAGCGTCTTACCAAAAGCGAGAACACCCGGACATTTCGGTATTATACCGGAAAAGGTACAATCTTCAAGCTTATCGTATTCAGCTTTGCTCAACGCTTTGTTAATATAATCTATTAGCATCAGGATCACCAATTTTGCATTCTGTATGTTAACTTATATACTTTTTTATACATAGCAGTATCTTATTATAAAACAGGTGACAGGATGAGTATAGTGGTAAAGGAAATATTAAATGAAATATTGTGATTGAACACGGATTGAACGGATGACGCGGATGCGCACGGATAAAAAAGAAATCTGTGAAAATCCGTCTAATCAGTGTTATCCGTGTTCGATTTAGATCAATTGTAAAACCACAAAAAGGCATAATTTTTTGGAAAACGATGCACATTTAGCCAATTAATCTCCTTAACCGATTACGTATGCAATTGCTTATTACAATTATATTTTCCCATTCAAAGGAACCTAATCCCCTCAGGCAGTTCCCCCACAATCTCCCGAAACGCCTCAGGCCACCCATCAGTATCCAGCCCCTTCTGAGCATAAAAAGCAATCGCCCACCGCTCAAGCCCGATCCCCCAGGCACCCCGCCCACAACCCCACACCTATCCCAACAGCCACATCAACATTTTCTCACACATCCAGATAACACCTTCACCTTAATATCTTCAACATTAAATACTAACAAAGAAATGTACCACCTATGAACACACCTGCCATTGAGACATTCAACCTGACCCGCAGATTTGGTGACATAGTGGCAGTAGACAACATCAATATCCAGGTAAACAACGGAGAACTATTCGGCCTGTTAGGACCAAACGGAGCAGGCAAGACCACACTCATCAACATGCTATCCACCATGGTAACACCAAGCAATGGCAGTGCAAAAGTATGGGGTGCCGACATCACCAAAAACTCCTCACTGGTCAGGAAAAATATCGGCATGGTATTCCAGGGTACCACCCTTGACGACAAGCTCACAGGCAAGGAAAACCTGGACCTCCACGGGCGGCTGTACGGCCTGCCAAAACAACTGCGAAAACAAAGAATCGCAGACGTACTTGAACTGGTCGAACTGGACGACAAAGCCGATGTGATCGTCAAAACATACAGCGGTGGGATGATGAGACGCCTCGAAATTGCCAGGGGACTTATGCACCATCCAAAAGTACTGTTCCTTGATGAGCCCACCCTCGGACTTGATCCACAGACCCGCAACCATATATGGGACTATATACGGCAACTGAACAAGGAAAAAAACGTCACCATCATGCTGACAACACATTATATGGAAGAGGCCGACCACCTGTGCAACCGCATAGCCATAATCGACTTCGGCCAGGTAAAAGCCCTGGACACGCCAGAAAACCTGAAGAACGCACTGGGCGGGGATGTGATCATACTTAGCGTGGAAACCCGCAAGCTTGCTTCAAGACTGCTCGACCTCTACAACAGGAACGGTTCTGCCGGAAGCGTCCAGCAAAAGGACAGCAGCATCTATATCACTATCAAGGATGGGGCGGGCCAGATACCCCATGTCCTGAAGATCGCATCCGACGCCGGTATCAACGTCCTGTCCGTTGACCTGCACCGTCCCACACTGGACGACGTATTCCTATCCTATACAGGCAGGGCCATCAGGGAAGAAGAGACCAGCAGCGTTGACAGGATAGCCCATAATCTCCAGGCAAGGAGACACTGATATGGCAAACCAGGTATCAAGTTTGTCTGAAAATATCGTCATTGCCCTGAACACAGTATATACCATGTGGCTCCGTGAAATGCTCAGGTTCAGGAGGTCAAAGAGCAGGATCATTGGCTCCCTGGCCACACCCCTGTTCTTCCTGGTAATCCTGGGCACAGCATTCAATTCATCATTTGAGATGCGCGGCGGCGGACAGACTAATATCGATTTTTTAGCTCCCGGTATCATCGGTATGGCCATCCTGTTCTCATCCCTTATAGGAGGTGTCAGCATCATCTGGGACAGGGAATTCGGATTCCTGAAGGAAATACTCATTGCCCCGGTGCCCAGGTTCTTTGTAGCACTGGGAAAGGCACTCGGGGGTGTGACCACGGCTATGATCCAGGGCACATTGATCATGCTGATAGCTTTTGTCATCGGGGTAGAGTACCAGTCCTATATTGGGATGGCTGCCAGTGTGGGTGTGATGCTTCTCATCGGACTGGGTTTTATCGGGCTGGGCATTGCCCTGGCCTCGCAGATCGAGAGCCATGAAGGGTTCCAGTTGATCATGACCTTTATCACCATGCCTGTACTACTGCTAAGCGGTGCATTCTTCAGGATAGGTGACCTGCCTTCGTGGCTGAAGACGCTGGTCTACCTTGACCCGCTTACATACGGTATCATGGCGCTGCGATATACCCTGATGGGTGAGACCGAGATCCCGATACACATATGCATTGCAGTTTTATTCTTATTTGCTGCTGCCACCATAGGTCTGGGTGGTTACATGTTCCAAAAGGCAAAGACCTGATAAATATCGTCCTTAGAAGTGGTTGAGGGTCAACTGGCGCCGCTTGCAATTCTCACCCGGTATCTCCACCGGATACACCCCTGTCAGGCAGCCAAGGCACAGGTCGTCCTCGGGTATTCCAACAGCTTCCACCAGTCCTTCCACGCTCACATATCCCAGGCTGTCAGCATTGATGACCGCTTCCACACCTGCCACGGTCTTGTGGGCCGCTACCAGTTCTTCCCTGGTTGCCATATCGATACCGAGATAACAGGGCGACACAATAGGCGGGCTGCCTATACGCATATGCACCTCCTCAGCACCTGCCTTGCGCACCATATCCACAATACGCCGGGAAGTTGTACCCCTGACAATGCTGTCATCCAGCAGGATAACCTTCTTACCTTCAAGATTCTGCCTGATGGTATTGAGCTTCAGCCTGACCGCAGTCTCCCGCATTTTCTGGTCAGGCATGATAAAGGTCCTGCCAATATACCTGTTCTTCATCAGGCCTTCTATATAATCAATACCTGCTTTCTTACTGTACCCGATGGCGAAAGTTATACCGCTATCCGGGACAGGTGAAATAATATCGGCATCAATGCCATGTTCATCCAGCAGCCTCTCACCAATGCGTATCCTGGTCTGGTAGACAAGCTGCCCGTCAATAATAGAATCAGCGCGGGCAAAATAGATATATTCGAACACACAATGGGCAGTGTTCTTTGCCCTGTACAACTGGTGGCTGGAATATCTGCCGTCCTTGAATATCAGGACCTCTCCGGGCCGTACATCACGAATAAGCTTACCGCCGATGGTATCAATAGCAGCACTCTCGGATGTGACCACATATCCCCCATCCAATTCACCCAAACATAATGGTTTGAAACCAAGGGGGTCCCTTACGACCACTAACGTATCATCCACAAGGATGGTAAGGCTGTATGAACCCACCAGTCTCCTCATGACCTCCTCGACTGCACCCAGAATATCACTTTTCAGAAGTTCCTTGACCAGCAGGCGGGCTATAACCTCGGTATCCGATGAAGTGAGGAATACCTGGCCTTCAGCCTCGAACTCTGCTATAAGGTCCGCACTATTGACCAGATTACCATTATGGGCTATGGCAATGGTCCGGTCCATGAAATTTACTATAAGGGGCTGGCTGTTCTCTATAGTGGAATCACCGGTTGTAGAATACCTTACATGCCCGATGCCCACAAAACCTTTCAGGTCGCTGAGGTTATATTTCTTAAAAACATCAGGCACAAGCCCCATACCTTTGAGGGTCCGGGCACTTTTGCCATCATGAACCGTAATACCTGTGGATTCCTGGCCCCTATGCTGCAGGGCATATAATGCATAATAAATCGGTAATGCAGCGTTATCCGATTCCCTGTCATTTAATGCGAGACCGACAATCCCGCAGGATTCACGCAATAAGGTTCACCTGATTGTTTGGTTGTTAATAATTTAATTAAACAATGTAAAGGTCAGTCGCCATTTAATCCTGATTTTCTCTGCCATTTATAACTTCTCATACGAGTTGTCTTTTTGAATCCGCATGCAACACAGACCTTCTTATGAATATTCAATGAAACTCTGCCGCAACGCCTGCACTTGATATGGAGGCGCTTCTGCCTCTTTCCCATTGATGGAGTACCTTTCGACATATTATTCTACCTTTTATGATTATAACTTTATGAATATAATTTTTAATTATGACTTTATGATAATTCCTGCTTGAGGGCAATTCCCTATGTGTTCAGAGTAAATATATATTGTGGATATATATTGTGGAGATCACACCGGTCTATGGTGAGATATATACCACATTGTCACCTCTGATCACTACTGTACCCATTGTTGTTTCATTTTCGCTATCTGATAATTCTTTTGCATCGTCCAGTACCAGGTTCATGTGAATATCATAACCTTCAAGTGTACCCCTGAAAATGCGTTCACCTTTTAATTTAATAATGACAGGCTTGCCCAGTGTATTATTTAGAATGTCGAGAGGTCTTTTACCCATATTTTTTGCTCCAGGTATTATAATCTGAGTTATACTTTATTTATCTATCCCGTGTTTTAATTGCGTATTTCTTTTACATATAAGTGACATATCATTTTTATTGGTATATCATTTTCATTGGTAAATGTGGATAATGTAACCATTTCCATATCCAATAGCATTGCAAAAGCTTAAATGCCAAACTATGAATAGTGCTTCAAAGTAGTTATATGCCTACTTAATATTATCGAGGATTTCTATCGAGGATTTTTATTTAAATCCTCTATCAAAATCCTCTATCGAATAATGAGGAATAAGATACGTGAAAGCAAAACCCAGGCATCAACTCCGGAAAAGCCAGCAAAAAGAAATAATAGATACGATCCGGAATATTCTTGAGGATGCCGACACTGTTATTGGAAAAAAGCGCATTGAGTTAGCCCAGGCAGAGGATTATAAACTGATACTTGTGGATGGAAAACCGCTCTTTTTTATTACAGATGGTAAGCCATTCTTTACTGTCCGGGGCGCATTGGAACTCCAACCTCAAAAAAGGCTGGTAATGGTAGATGCAGGTGCCGTTTCCTTTATTGCCAAAGGTGCTGATATCATGCGCCCGGGCATTGTTTCTGCCGACCCTGGTATTGAAGAAGGGGATCTGGTCATAATTGTAGAACAGGCACATGGTAAACCCCTGGCCATTGGCAGGGCGCTGGTGTCCGGTGAACAGATGACAGGGGATAGTGGAAAGGTTGTCAAGACAATACATTATGTGGGTGACAGGATATGGAATATCGAACTGTAACAGGGGAATCAACACAATGCTTGCAGTTGCAGGAAAACAAAAACATATATGTAATGGCAATCGTATAAGTTTATCAGGTTATCCTGTTTAGATTATTATAAGGGTGAATACTAATGGCAGCACTCAAAGAACTATTTAAGGGCGCAACGAAGAAGTCCATATCCAAAGTTGACGAATATGTTGACCTTGATCTCAGTGATTATGAAGAGGTAATTGAGAACGAACCGGCAGAGATGTATATCCGCATTGCAGAGCTTAATAATTTAAATGAATTGCCTGACCTCAAGAAGGAAGTCTATGATGGCAATATGCTTTTAGTTGACATTTCTTTGTTAAAAAGGGACAAATTCAATCTCGACCGTGCTATCAAGGAACTTAAACAGGTAGTGGAAGATGTCCACGGCGATATTGCCGGTGTGGGCGAAGAGCAGGTGATCGTCGCTCCTATGGGTGTAAGGATTGACCGTTCCAAGATTTTCGGTGGCAAATAGTGAATAAGGACCCGAAACCTTTTTTTACTAAAACCAACTGTCCGCTGTGCCAAAACTCCATTTTAATTACCTGGCAGCCGGATAATATCCCGTTTTTTGGCGATATTATGCATACCTGCTCCCAATGTGACTGTGGGTTCAAGTATGCAGATACATTGATCTTAACCCAGCGTGAGCCCATGAGGTTTACCCTGGAAGTGGAATCACCCAAAGACCTTGATATAAGGGTGATACGCTCTACTTCAGGGACTATCAGGATCCCTGAACTGGGAATTAATATCGAACCCGGACCTGCAAGTGAATCCTATGTATCAAATGTTGAAGGGGTGCTTTGCCGTATTGAGGATGTAGTGGGGATGGTGACACGGTGGAAAGATGAGCCGCCCGAAAGCATAGAAAAGGCATATGAGATACTTGGGTCATTACGACAGGTGAGGCTGGGTGAGCTTGGTATTACCATTATTATCGAGGACCCCCTGGGTAATAGTGCAATAATATCTGATAAGGCCAGCATTGACGTACTGACACCTGAAGAAGCCGAGGGTCTGAGAACAGGTGAGATCATACTGGAAAAGGATGAACTGCCTGATCATTTTAAGGAGTAGAGTACCAGTTCAGTAGTTAACAATCCGGCAGTTACCAATTCGGCAGTTACCAATTCGGTAGTTGCCAATTCATAGGTTCGCTATTTGAGTTCAACTATTTTAGGCAGGCTTTGGTAAGAATCATATATCGTGAACAAAACGAAGCAAAGAGCTTAAGTAATTGATACAAAATATATTATTACAAATATTCGCATCATTCTGAAAAATATATATAGAAAAAAAATGCAATCATTTCTATGGGAGTGTTAAAAATGCAATCGTTTGCAGTAATAAGGGCAGAGAACACCACAAAAGTGAATGTGGCACTCAGGGACCTGGTCAGGTACGGTCATCTATCCTTTGATGATAGCCCGAAAAAAATGGACCCTGGAAAGGCAGATAAAGTACTGGAGGATGTAATGCATACCAACCTCAGGAAAAACTGCAATTCAGCTGCAGTAGTTCCTCTGGGAGACCATGCAAGTTCAGCCATTGGAAGGTTAAAAAAAATCCATCCCCCCGCCCATATTATAATAGTAAGCCCAAGGCATACTGTATTTTCATTACTAGCTAAGGATATTGACGAAATGCCTGAAATGGAATTGGGTGCCGGAAGCGATGAAGAATACCAGGATTATTAAGAAACAAGAAAATCCTCCCTTCGGTCGGATTAACTTGAGTACATAATCTTATAGATTATATCTACCAGAAATGGCAAATGTATCAATAATAATTAGAAATGGTTGAGTCGTAACCTTTTACTTTCGTTTAATTTTAACAATATCTCCAAGCGTGGTGCCCTGGAACCCGGCTCCGTGCTCCATGATATCATGGCTGACCCGTTCGGTGAGTTTGATCTCCAGGCTGCGTTCAAGTTTCTTTCGCAAATTATCTTCAGGTTTGATCTCAGAACGCTCGATCTTGCGTATCAGGGCTGCCTTTTCCTTGATATTCAGGCCGAGTTCCTCAAGTGTCCATCCCTTTGCTTCCCTAGCCTCACGGATGATCCTGCTATAATCTGATACAATCTCATCATCCATATCATCAAGGGGTCGGCGTTTGGTTTTTCTTATACCTGGTTTGGGTTTGGGTTTTGGTGTAGCTGCAACGGGTGCAACCTTTCTTGAAACAGGGGTCCAGCCCTGGGGTGCCTTGCCATACTGGGAACAACTGCCGCAAACATCAAGTTCTGTTCCTTCAACAACTACTTTCCTTGCAGATCCAATGATCTCTACGCCGCATATTTCACACTGCATTATAATTCAACCTTCGAAAAGGCTATATATCGTATGGACTTAAATATTATTCGGAGATTAAATATGACAGGGATCATTGAAGATGACAGTGTAAAAGGATTATCTGTCGACATTCCGCCAGAACTCAGAAATGATGATTTTTCACGATACCTTATTGATAGGATGCACCAGCTGGAAGAAAGGAATCACATCCTGAGGGAGCAAAATCATAAGATCGAATCAGAGAAACGTTATGCTGAGTCTCAAAAAATAAAATTTGAACGGGATTTGAGGACACTTACCAATGAACTGGAAGGCTTGAAGAACTCACCTCTTATCGTAGGCACCATAGCTGAAGTTCTTGAAAATGACAAACTGATAGTAAGGAGCAGCACCGGACCCCAGTTTGTAGTTGGGATGTCTAAATTCATAAGAGAGTCTGACCTGGAACCAGGGGCCCAGGTGGCCATGAACCAGCAAACCCTGGCAGTAGTGGGAGTGCTTCCTTCATCCACAAGTGCTCTTCTTAAAGGTGTAGAGGTCATAGAAACGCCAGATGTGGATTATGCACAAATTGGAGGACTTGATGAGCAGATCAGGGAACTGAGGGAAGCTGTAGAACTGCCCTTAACCAAACCCGAAGCCTTTACAAAGATCGGCATAGACCCGCCCAATGGTGTATTGCTTTACGGCCCTCCCGGGACCGGGAAGACCATGCTTGCAAAGGCAGTTGCAAATCATACAAATACCACTTTCCTGCGTATCGTTGGCTCCGAACTGGTCCAGAAATACATCGGTGAAGGGGCACGCATGGTCAGGGAATTGTTCAAACTTGCCCATAATAAGGCACCCAGCATCATTTTCATTGACGAACTGGATTCTATCGGAGCCAGTCGATATGACGGTGCCACCGCCGGTGATCGGGAGGTACAGCGTACCTTGATGCAGTTACTGTCCGAGATGGATGGTTTCAATCCCAGGGGCGAGGTAAGGCTGCTGGCAGCCACAAACAGGCTGGACATCCTTGACCATGCACTGCTACGTCCGGGAAGGTTCGATAGGTTCATAGAAGTATCTATGCCAGACCAGGTGGCCAGAGCGAATATCCTGGGTATACATACCCGGAATATGGCGCTTTCGAAGACCATTGACTTTAATTATATGGCTAAGATCACTGAAGGGGCTAACGGTTCTGAATTAAAGGCCATTGTTACAGAGGCAGGGATGTTTGCCATTCGAAAAGCGAAGGAACAAGTTGAGGTTGACGATATGGAAAGTGCCGTTTCAAAGGTACTGCTCAATAAAAATAGCTCAAATACAGTTTCAGAAGGCATGTTTGTGTGAAAAAATATGATTTCCAAGTAATTTCCCAATGTGTGAAATAAAGTAAAATATATAGCATTGAACGATAGATAAGGAGCAATATTGAACAAGAGTGCTAGTTCAGATATGAACAAAAAGTGCCCGTTTAGATAAAGGGAGAAATAAATGGATAATATTTTTTTTATTTTCGATGCGATTGATTTCGTTGTCCGGCTGATAATCGTGGTAATCTTTTTCTTGATAGCTTCCACTATGAGAAAAACAGATGCCGATGTCATCCGGTCCAGGTTGTTCCTTGAATATAACCAGATTATTAAAGCATTTAATATAATGTTTGTCGGGTCGATCTTTTTCTTTATTGCAGCAGTGATCGAATATTTGATCAATCCCCCACTAGAAGCTGATATGGCCCTTATTATGAAAATATCTCTCACTGTGTTCCAGATTACTGTAATATATTTTATTTTCATATTACACATAGCCATAAATGCAGTTGGGAGACGTGGGATGTAATATGGCAACATTAAAGGAAAACCTTGAAGAAATTTTAATCCAGTTGGAATCATTGGGTGATATCAAGCTATCTGCCATAATCTCCCGACATGGACTGTTAATGGTATCCAGGGCCACCCAGGATTCGGACAGTGAGGCCTTTGCAGCCCTGACAGCCACACTTCATATGTCTGCAGAGTCCACTACAAAGAGACTCAGCAAGGAAGATACTAATTCAATTATTGTGGAAACCAATGAGAACAACCTGATCACCTATTCTGCGGGTCCCAATGCCCTGATTGTGGTACTGGCCAGCAAAGAAGGGGGCTTAGGTCTTATTTTAAATGAGTTGAAGAAAGCTGCCGAAAAGGTGGATAACCTGATTTAACGTCCAGTCGGTTATTTTCCCAACCGGATCCCATCAAAGATTTTATCACATAAAACTTATATCACTGATGTGAGGAACCTATGGAAAACTTATACCAGGATACTATGAAAGACTTATACCAGGATATTATTGAAAAGGATTCGAAGTATGTCTTCCAGAACTATACCCGCCAGCCCATAGCAATTACCAGCGGACAGGGTGCATTGGTCCGGGATAGTCAGGGTAAGGAATACATAGATTGTGTTGCAGGGATTGCGGTCAACAATATCGGCCACTGTCATCCGGCCATAGTGGAAGCGGTTAGCAGGCAGGTGTCAGAACTTATTCATGTCTCTAACTTATATTATACCCATCAACAAGCCGAACTGGCAGCCCGATTCGTACCCAGGACAGGTATGGACCGTGTGTTTTTCTGCAATTCAGGAACCGAAGCTGTAGAAGGTGCGTTAAAACTTGCCCGCAGGGCCACAGGTCGTACCGATTTTGTGGCTGCAGAACACAGTTTCCACGGCAGGACCATGGGTGCGCTGAGCGTGACCCACAAACCGCAGTACAGGGAGCCATTCCAGCCTCTCATCCAAAAGGTGGAGTTTGTACCCTATAGTAATGTGGAGGCACTGAAAGGTGCCGTGAACAACGATACGGCCGCCCTGATACTGGAACCTATCCAGGGTGAAGGGGGTATCCGCGTTCCCGAGGAGGGTTACCTGCAAGCAGCAAAGGATATCTGCGAAGATGCTGGTGCACTGCTCATATTTGACGAGGTGCAGACCGGCATGGGCAGGACAGGGAAGTGGTTCGCACGTGAACACTCAGGTGTAGTGCCCGATATCATGACAACGGCCAAGGCAATGGCAGGTGGATTACCCATGGGTGCACTGCTGGCAAGGGAGGAGACCGCTTCAAAGATGCAAAAAGGTGACCATGCAGCCACCTTTGGCGGCGGGCCACTGTTATGTGCGGCTGCCCTGGCATCACTCAAAGTTATAGAAGATGAGGGGCTGGTAGACAGGTCGGCCCGGATGGGACGTTACCTGATTGAAAAACTGGAAGGACTTGAACTGGAAGCTGTCAGGGAGATAAGGGGAAAGGGATTGATGGTAGGTATGGAACTGGCAGTCAAATGCGGGCCCGTTGTCGACTATGCAAGGGAGAACGGTGTTCTGCTTAACTGTACGTCAGACTCTGTGCTGCGATTCGTGCCGCCCCTGGTGATAACACCAACGCAGATAGATAGAGTGGTAGACGTTGTGGCGCAGGGTATCGAGAGGGCAGAATGACGCATGCTGAGGAATTCATAAAGGATTCCATCAAGGGAATAAAGGAATACGTACCAGGCAAATCCACAGAGGAGATAGCGGCCGGCTATGGTATTGAACCTGGTAATATCATCAAACTGGGCTCGAATGAGAACCCGCTGGGTCCCTCGCCAAAGGCAGTCGAAGCTGTGCATAACATGGCTGATACCATCAACGTATACCCTTCGGTAGACGCTGCCGAACTCAGGTGTGCCCTTGCAGACTACATTGGTTATCCGGAAGATAATGTGGTTCTAGGTGCAGGCATGGACGGTGTGGTTGACACACTGATGCGACTCTTCGTGCAGCCCGGTACAGATGTCATTATCCCCACCCCCACTTTCTCATACTTTGAGATCACTGCCAGGTCGGCAGGCGGGTTGCCGGTCTATGTGAAGCGGCTGCCCGATTACAGCGTGGATACTGACTCTGTGATCTCTGCACTTCGCGATTCCACACGTTTCATCTACCTTGTCTCACCCAATAATCCATCAGGCAACACTGTACCAGAAGCCGATGTCAGGAAGATTGTAGAATCCACCAGGGCGCTGGTATTCCTTGACGAAGCCTATGTAGAGTTCGCAGACAGGAGCCTTACGGGCCTGGTAACAGAATATGATAATCTCATCGTTGGCCGTACCATGTCCAAGGCTATGGGACTTGCAGGTCTCAGGGTTGGTTATGCCGTGGTACCGCAGTGGATGACCAGGGAATACATGAAGGTGACCACCCCATTTGCCATAAGCAGGATATCTGTAGCAGCAGGACTGGCAGCCCTGCAGGACACTGATTACCGGAAAAAGACCATAGAAAATGTGTTAACAGGCAGGCAGTTTTTGAATGACGGATTATCTGGTCATTGCAGGGTATTTCCTTCTGAAGCGAACTTCATTATGATCGACGTATCTCCCAGGAAGAGCAAAGACGTTACGGAGGCATTGTTGGAATTGGGCATCATTGTACGTGACTGCACATCATTCAGGGATGCGGGGGAGAGCCTGATACGGATAACTGTAGGCACCCCTACCCAGAATACCAGGCTTGTGGACGTACTTACCCGTATATTGCAATCATGATAATTGCATTGACAGGCACACCCTTATGATAATCGCATTTACAGGCAACTCCCTATGATAATCACATTGACAGGCACACCCCATGATAATCGCATTAACAGGTACACCCGGCACTGGTAAGACCACTATATGCCACATCCTTGGTAAAAAGTACAGGATCATCGATATTAACCGGATGATAACTGATGAAGGACTGAATACCGGAAGGGATGAACTGCGCGGTTCCCTTATGGCAGATATGGAAGCACTCCAGGGACGGGTGGATGAACTGGTAAAGGGTGAGATCGTAACAATAATCATTGAAGGACACTTATCCCACTATCTTAAAGGGAGCGATGCGGTCATTGTGCTGCGGACCAGACCCGGCAGACTGGCCCATAGGCTTGAAGAGAGGGGATATTCTAAGGAGAAGGTTAGGGAAAACATGGAAGCAGAAGCACTGGATGTGATACTGGTTGAAACCACCCAACAGCACGACAGGGTCTATGAAGTAGAGACAACCACATCCTCACCTGAAGATGCTGCCATCCTGGTGGATTCGATAATTGGGCATCTGGCGGCTGGTAACTTTGAGCAGGTGGAAAAGTACCTGCCAGGGCGGTTCGACTGGAGCGAGGAGGTGTTCTGATGACCCTCAACACCTACAGGCCGTATATTAGCTTTATCCTGGAACCTTCAGCCTCGGCCCTTTCCCGCATGGGACTGACCCCGAACAAGGTCTCTATGCTCTCGCTCATATTTGCGCTGCTGTCAGGTGCATCCTACTATTATTCCCCAGACAACCGGTTGTATCTGGCTGCAGCCCTGGTATTCGTTATTCTAAATTCGTTCACTGACGCCGTGGACGGCGTGATGGCACGCCAGAAGAACATCCAGTCAGACCGGGGCGACCTGCTGGACCATGTCATTGACAGGTATGCCGATACCCTCATCATCTGCGGTATATTTTTTGCCGGATATGCCCACTGGATGATAGGAGCGGCTGCCATCACGGGAGTGCTGATAACCAGCTACATGGGCACCCAGGCCCAGGCTGTAGGAGTGGGGAGGGACTACGGCGGTATCATGGGACGGGCAGACCGGCTGGCACTTATCATAATGGTCACTGCCGCAAATGTTGTTTACCCTTTCGAGATATATTCTATGCAACTGCTGGGCTGGGTTATCGTGGTGATTGCAATCACGTCCCACTTTACGGCCCTGCAGCGGTTTTTACGCATATGGAATGAGATGGAGCAACAATAATTATCCAATTGGTATCCAACTTCAAATCTGAGGGTAATTTAAAAATTATTAGACAGGATCGACAGGATTGACAGGATACGAGGCAACATTAATATCCTGTAAATCCGGTCAAAATACCATGCTTTTTGAAGTGGATACTCCAATTGTTTTATGGCGTGTCAAATTAGAAGTGCTGGATGTTGGAGCTAATTTGAATCTCTCTGCATAACTTGATAAACAAAAGAAAACTTAATAAACTATAATGTTTAATATATATATTGGCAAAAGTTGAGTATTATTTATCCCCTCATATCCCGTTCATAAACTTGACTTTTGCCATCTTTTCCAATATATTATTTTCAATATATTATTTCCAATATATTATTTCAAATATATTTTTTTACAATTATTCTTTGAGCATGAATTGTTACAACAGGCCGTAATGCTTGACATTCCAGTCGGCAATATCCTGTATCTTGGATATCTCCTCTTTTCCGCCTTCCATTGTGAACAAGTGCTTGAACCTGCCCTGTGCTTTGAGATATTCTTCCACAGGCTTTGGTTTTTTCACCTTCCTGACACTGGCGATCTCACCATCCTCTATCTCGTACAAGGGCCACAGTGCGGTCTCGACTGCCAGTTTACCGATCTCCACAGTCTTGGAGCTATCAAACCTCCAGCCAGTTGCACATGGAGCATGGACATGGATATAGGTCGGACCTTCAATGTCCACTGCCTTTTTGACCTTGCGTATCATGTCCTTAGGATAGGAAATTGATGTAGTGGCCACATAAGGCGAACCATGGGCCACTATAATAGCGGGCATATTCTTCTTGGGCCTGGAGTTGCCGAAACTCTGGCTGCCGGGCGGGCTGGTTGAAGTTGAAGCATTAAATGGAGTGGCTCCACTGCGCTGTACACCAGTGTTCATGTATGCCTCGTTATCGATACACACATAGGTGATATCATCACCGCGCTCGAAAGCCCCTGATATTCCCCGAATGCCAATATCCACTGTAGCGCCGTCGCCGCCCATGGCTATGACTTTTGTATCACCTTTACGTCCAAGTGCCCGCAGGGCCGCCTCAATACCCACTGCCACGACTGCAGTGTTCTCGAACAACGAATGTATCCAGGGCACTTCCCAGGATGACTCAGGGTACGGGGTGGTCATCACTTCCAGGCAGCCGGTGGGATTTACAACTATGGCATCGTCACCTACTGCTTCCAGTACGAAATTAGCTGCCATGGCATCACAACAGCCAGCACAACCCCTATGGCCTGGTGCCAGTCTGCTCATAAGAGTTCACCTCGCAGATCAGCATATTCACTCTCAACCTTGATACCGGATTTTATGGCCTGTGCGGCCTTATCTATGATCATTTGAATGGTGCTCATCGGGATATCCCGCCCGCCGTGTCCCAGCATAAAGCCCATCACAGGTACACTGATATCTGAATTGTACAGGCAGGATTTAACTTCGGTAAACAAGGCACCTTCGTTCAGGCCAATTGAAATGTTCTTATCCAGGGTCACGACGATGGCAGCATCTGAGACCGCACTATGTATGGCTTCCACAGGGAAAGGCCTAAATGTCCTGACCTTGATCAAGCCCACCTTGATACCCTGGCTGCGGGCTTTATCAACTACATCCTTGATAGTGCCTACCACCGAGCCCATTGCCATTAACAGGATCTCGGCGTCCTCTGCCATATATGGTTCAATAAGTCCACCGTAGTAACGGCCGAATATCTTCTTGAAATCCTCGGCAGCCTTCTCTATCTTACCAAGGGCTACATCCATTCCTTTCTGCTGCAGGTACCTGAATTCAGTATAGGCGGACGGATCAGCAAAAGCGCCAAATGATAATGGGTTACTGGTGTCAAGTATATGCTCTGGGCCATAGGTAGGCAGGAACTCGTCTGTCAGTTCCTGCTCCAAAAGTATCACAGGTTCAAATACATGTGACAGGATGAAACCGTCCATGCAGACCATGGCTGGCAGCATGACATCTTTATCCTCTGCTACTTTGAAGGCCTGGGCTGTCATATCGCTCATTTCCTGGAGATTTTCCGCATATAACTGTATCCAGCCTGTATCGCGCTGGGATATGCTGTCCTGGTGATCATTCCATATGCTGATGGGTGCACTCACGGCCCGGTTTACTATAGTCATAACGATCGGCAGCCGCATACCTGAAGCATTGAACAGCACTTCGTGCATCAGTTCCAGTCCCTGGGAAGATGTGGACGAATATGTCCTGGCGCCCGTAGCACTGGCACCTATCAGTGCGGAAAGTGCAGAGAACTCGCTCTCTACATTGATATATTCACAATTGGGTATTTCACCATCAGCCATGAACTGGGACAGGTCTTCCACAATATGGGTCTGTGGTGTGATGGGATATGCCGATATTACATTGGGCCTGCAAACCTTTACAGAATGGGCCACTGCATAAGAACCTTCTACCACTGTCATTTTTCCAGACATATTATTTTTCCTCCAGCACCATTTCTATGGCATCCTTGGGACATTCATTGGCACAGATGCCGCAGCCTTTGCAGAAATCAAAATCGAATGTAACGTACTTGTCTTCCTGTTCGTGGATACTGCTATCCGGGCATAACAACGAACACAGTCCGCACTTGACACACTTGTCCTTGTGGTACAGGGGCCTGAAATTCCTCCAGCCGCCGGTCTTGTTGACCCTGGTAGTACCAGGCTTTACAGCTCCGCCAATTGTGACCTTCATTGTCCCGCCCCCATGCGGTGATAAGCTTCAAGCACGGCCTGGGAATTCTTTTCGCCCACTTTACCGGGGAAGCGTTCAGCTACGGCGTTCTGGATGCTTTCAACCCTTATCTCACCTGTGGCGCCAGCAAAGGCACCCAAGAGAATAGTATTAACAATGGGGCGCCCGATAATGTCAAGGGCAATCCTTGTGGCATCTATTGTTATAACCTCTGCCTCTGTGTCAAGGTCAAAGGTATCAGGTGAAAACTCAGTGTTTATCAATATCTTACCACCAGGCTTAGCACCCGATGCCACGTCCACTGTCTCAATGAGCGTGGCGTCCTGTACGATCACATAATCAGGTTCGTATATCTGGCTGCGAAGCCTGATGAATTGTTCGTTGATTCTTGTAAAAGCCATTATCGGAGCGCCTCTCCGTTCTACTCCAAAGGCAGGGAATGCCTGGGAATATTTTCCATCCTCGAATGCTGCAACTGCCAGCAGTTCGGCGGCTGTAACTGAACCCTGTCCTCCACGGCCATGGATACGTATTTCCTTCAAGTAAAGCTTCCTCCAAATTAGTATAAAATGTGTTGTTTTCTTAACAGATGATGAGAAGTGATTCGTAATTGTTTAATTATTATTTATTACTTATGATAGGTACTGCAATATGGGGGTCGAATTAACAAAAAGTTAATGTTCGAAATCTTTTTTATAACGTATCACATACTATAATCATATGTTACTTGATCTTCACATCCATTCCTGTTATTCCAAGGATTGCACCTCACCGGTAGCAGCAATCCTGGAACGGGCCATTAGGACAGGACTGGACGGAATTGCTATTTGTGACCACGATACGGTGGAAGGATCGCTTGAAGCCAAGCGTCTGGTAAAGGAAATGGGTCTTGACCTGGTGATAGTTCCAGGGATTGAGGTAACAACTAACCGCGGTCATCTGTTGGTATTGGGCGCAGATGAAGCGTTCCCAATAAATTCTGACCCCAGCGACATTATTAAAATGGCCAGGGAGCATGAATGTCTTATAGTGGCACCCCATCCCTTCAAGGGCTACCCAAAAAGTTTAGGCGATGTATCTGACCTGGACGTGGATGCTATCGAAGTCCTGAACTCCAGGTTCATCCTTGGTAAATTCAATGAACGGGCAGTGGAAATGGCCGAGACCCTGGGTCTGCCTATGCTAGGTAACAGTGATGCTCATTTTGTGGAGATGGTGGGCAGGGCTTACACTGAAATTGATGCTGAGCCGTCGGTTGAGGGCGTATTTAAAGCAATAAGGGATGGAAAGACTGTAGTACATGGTACCAGGACTCCACTTGGAGTCCAGTTCTACCAGGCATGCCTGGGGGTTAAAAGAAGGATGCTGAACTTGATATAGTAATGAAAGATGAAGGAAATCATTCATTAATATTACAAGAAAATCTTCCATTCGGTCGGATTTACTTGAGTACGTAATCTTACAGATTATATACTAAAAAACTAAAAAAAAAGGAAGGGAAGACAGAATAACTATCTTCCGGACGGCAGTTAAATTTTAATTCCTGGTTTTCCTGATCACAAATAACATAGCCAGTGATGTCAATGCCATCAAGACTCCAAACCCTGGAACCCCGGAAGGTCCATCATCACCTTCGATTGGAGTGTCTGCAGGTCCTGCTGTGGTAGTATGGACAGCAGTTGGTGCTGATGTCGGTTTATCATCTGCTACCATTGGGTGGCATACCGAACACTTTAAACCTGTGCTGGAGGTTTTAAGGGATATCTGGTTGTATCCGTGAAGTGATTCAACACTGTGGCATAGTATACATTCCGGGATCATGATCTTTCCCGTACCCTGGTCTATGTGGCATTTTTCACATGCTACATCAGGTATGTGGATAAAGTGAGGGATCTCACTTGCGGTCACATTGACTGAGCCAGGTCTATGGCACCTGTAACATGAATTCGGATCAGAAGCCTCGCCATGAAGCACTGCAACGTCTGCAGAGACATGGCAGGCCTGGCAGACAATTACGTCGCCCGCACCTGTTACTGGTGAAACAATATTCGCTGCTGAACCATGGCACTTGTCACAGGATTCTGTTGGTCCGCCGTGAACGTTCAACAGGTCACCGTGGCAGTGTGCACACAGGGTATCTGACATCATTTCCAAATGTAAACTATCAAGCCCTGCATGGCAGTACGAACAATCTTCAGTTTGTACCTTTTTAAGGTGAACATTATGTATCGAACCTGTATGGCATTTGTAACATGAAGGTTGCCGATCAGTCAGTGTTTTACCGTGACATCCCTGGCATGTGGCTGATGTCGATTCATGTATCACATGCGTATCCTGGTTATGGCAGACCGCCTTACAATTCGTGTCTTCTGCCATTTTACTTACTGTCTCATATTGTGCCACTTCTGCTTGAACCGCAGTGACCATTGAGAATATTACTATTAATAATAGCAAAACTTTAATTTGCTTCAATTTTTCTCCTCCTTTCAATATTTGGTATATACTAATATTTGGTGTATAATTATTGATTTCATCATCCTTATGCTATTATTAACTTTTCGTTTTAATCATAGCATATGGATAGCACATGGTTGAGTAGGTACTCATTATTGTCAAGTGTTCACCTGAATACAATCAGTGGTCTTTTCTCCCGTGGTTTTTTCTTATGTTCTTCGTGTGCACCCTCAACAACTTCTACGTATTCGTTCATAGTCTCCTTACCGGTTATGAACAAGGCCTTAACATTTTGTGACATCCTCGGATCTGTTCCCAGGAATCCCAGATGAATGATGAGTTCAAGCACGAACCAGTATGTTGCCCACAAATGTATTGTCCTGATAAGTTCAACTCCGCTCATGCCAATAAATGCACCTGCACTACCGGTTATGTCATTAACGAACCAGGCCATAAAATTATTCCACACAGGTATATCAAAATTCACAAATCCGAATTTCAGGTCTATCATTATGATGCCTGTCAGGCCAATAAAGAGAATGGCCATTGCTTCAAATACCACCATAAGTTTATAGCCCGGATGAAGTTTATTTTTATAATGACCAGTGGTTTTATCGTAAATCGTGTATTTTGGATATTCCTCAGGGGGTTTAAATACGCCAACAATGGCTTGATAAAGCCTGGCAAAATCTTTCAGGCTGAATAAGTCACTCAACAGGTGACCGCTGGTTATCAGATTGAACGGTATGAATGTCCAGTTAATCACCAAGAACAGGATACCTGCAATCACATGGATCAAACGGAGGGTTTGATATGACATCAATTCCCATGCATGTAAGCTACAGGTATTGAACTGTATAGCCATGTACAGTCCTGTAATTATAAGCAGAACACAAGTTATCATATGTGACTGGTGAGCTATCATATCCCTCAGTCTATACCGTCTTCCTACAACATCATTATCAAAGTTTTGATTTCCCTGCATACACATCCTCCATTTCAAACATATAATTGTAAATCACCGATTTGGAAGCTCAATACACTCCACAAACGTACACAGATGTTTTACTCTATATTTATCAGATTATATTTTTGTAGATTACATTGTTAGATATAGTTTTCGTTTAAGTTCTGCTGAATCGCATATATTATACTCCCATATACCCTGTCAATCTATCAAATGTGCTTGATAATATGGGGTGCCTCCGGAATGATCAACTCCTTTAAGGCAAGCTCGACCGCTGCCGGTGAGCCAGGTAAACAGAATACCACGCATCTGCCCACAACCCCGGCAGATGCCCTGGAGAGCATAGCAGCAGTCCCTACGTCTTCCAGGCTTTTCAGCCTGAACAGTTCACCAAAACCGGGAATGGTCTTGTCAAAAAGTGGTTCCACCGCTTCCAGGGTCACGTCTTCTGGCGCAAGACCGGTGCCGCCACTGATGACGATAGCATCAATATCCGCACCAATTTCCAGACCTATATCTACACCCATATCTGCACCAATTTTTGAACCTATATCTACACCTATATCTGTGCCTGTTAATTCCCGGACATGCCCGGCAATCAAGGTCTCATTATCAGGCAGCAGTGAATATGTTTTGACCTCAAAACCTGAACCTGATATCAGGTCCATCATGACCGTTCCGGATATGTCATCAGCAAGCTGGGGCCCGGATACACTGCCATAAGTCTCATACCTGGATGTGCTCACTGTAATAATTGCGAATTTCACTATTGCTGGAGCATTCTTCTTGTGTTGTGCTGGCGTATCGTCCCAGGGCATGAAGAGATTTATGTTGTTATGGATTATATGAATTAATCGATTCTATGCAGATAATGGCTATTGACGTAGGAATGGGTACACAGGACATACTGCTGTACGACGATGCACAGCATATTGAGAATAATATTAAGATGGTGCTCTCCTCCCAGACCCGGATAATTGCACAGCGTATCAGCCGTGCCACAGGTGCAGGGCATGATATATTCCTCACTGGTACTACCATGGGCGGCGGTCCCTCGGGCAAAGCTGTACGTAAACATATCAAGGCAGGGTTGAAGGTCTATGCCCGATCGGATGCTGCCCTGACCCTGCACGATAACCTGGAGAAAGTGACGCGAATGGGTGTGACGCTGGTGGGCGAGGAGGACACGGTACCCAGGGGGGCAGAGCAGATCGAGATGTGTGATGTGGATACTCATGCCCTTGGCACAGCATTGGGGCTGTTCGAGACACAAATGCCCAGGGACTTTGCAGTGGCAGTACAGGATCACGGAGAAGCTCCTGACATGAGCAACCGCGTGTTCAGGTTCCGGCATTTCAGGGAACTGCTGGAGCAAGGCGGTGAACTGGAGCGGTTCGCCCATCTGAATAAGGTGCCGCCCCACCTTTCTAGAATGCAGGCAGTCATGGAGACCTTGAAACGGGACGGGAACAATGTACTGCTCATGGATACAGGGCCTGCTGCCGTTTGCGGGGCGCTGGCAGGCAGTTCCGGCGGCCCGGTAGCTGTGGTGAACATCGGTAACGGGCATACCCTGGCTGCCGTGGTGGCAGGGAACAGGATGCTGGCATTGTTCGAACATCACACCCGGTATGTGGATGCACAAAAGATGGATGGACTTATCAGGCGGTTATGTGATGGAGAACTCGGTTTTGATGACATTTTCAACGATGGTGGGCACGGTTGTTATATCCGGCAGATCGTGGGGTTCAGGAACATCGAATCAGTGATAGTGACAGGTCCAAACCGCCAGATTATGGAAGATTCGGCGCTTGATGTGGAATTTGCAGCACCTCACGGTGATATGATGCTTACCGGATGTTTCGGACTTGTGGAAATGTTTGGGAAGAAGATGGAAAGCAGGCACGACTGAATTCTTATTACATCTTTATCCTGCCGATCTCCAGATACATGATCTCTTCTCCCCTCTGCCAGGCAAAAACCATCTGTTTTCTCACACTATGGGCAAGCCTGATCGCCCTTGATAGCTGGGGGAGGTTGAACACGTGTTCGATGTTCACCGCATGTACAAGGAATTGGGAATGCATCATCATATCCAATCCGTCAATTTTTTTATAAACCCGGTAATGGGTGCCGAACTTATACCCGGTCTTGGCTACCATCCCTGAATCCCTAAGGTCCCTGTAGACTGCCAGTTTTTCCTGGAAATCGCTTTCTACATTGATTGCACTATCTACAAATTCCATGCTGGCGAGTAGATCGTCCCCTTTGCTGTCCCTGAGGTCCAGTACCTTTTTCTCCTGCAAATATGCTGCCTCAACTAATGATAACTGGAGGCGGACTTCATCCAGGGGTTTACCGTAAAAGAATTGTCTATGCAGCATGGCAGATGCACCGGCATCCCAGACCATGACCCTGTCTTCCAGGAGGGTGGCCTCAATACCAGGACCCGGGACATTTTCAGTCATCTCACCTTTCATTGTGCGAAGCTTCACACCGTAGAAGGTGATGTCGCTCTCTTCGTCCACTACAGCAATCACAAGTTCTTTGCGCATGTTGGCGGTGGTCTCAAGCTGGCGTACCAGGTCTTTTAAGGGCATAGGATTACGTTCGGAGAGTGCGTACACGAAATATTTCGAGGGGGTCTTACCGGGCCGGCCACCTCTGGGATATACCCTGAAATCTGTGACACCGGGCTTTATGAAATAACCCCTTTCACGCATGTCTTTGTATACGATGTATTTTACTTCAAAATTCCCTTTTTCCCTACTTGCATAGCTGATGAGGTCCTTGAGATCAAGTTCCTTTTTATCCCTGGTGACCTTGATCCTGTTTTTGTAAGTGAGGTAGGCAGCTTCGATGAGGGTCAGTTCAAGGGAATCGTCTTTTGGGTTACCATAGAAACTGGTGTTGTAAAGCGTCTCCTTAGTATCAGGTTCCAGTTTAACGATATGGCCGTCCAGTTTGCCGTTAAGTGCGTGGTTCTCGTTCATTTCACTTCACTTATGAGGGGTTTTAGTTAAATAGCCTTCCTGGTGGATGCAGGTTAATAATCGTAAGGTATTTATTTTAGCTCTCCATTAGATTATTTCTGACCGGGATTTATATGCCGGGTATAAAAGGAGAGAAATTATATGGTAGCAAAAGTAAATGTTGATGAATGTACAGGATGCGGAACGTGTGTGGATGAATGCCCTGCAGAAGCCATTTCAATGAACGATAATGATATTGCTGTGGTAAATGCAGATGAGTGTACAGATTGTGGAATGTGTGTGGATGCATGTCCCACTGAAGCAATTACGGTAGAAGAATAGGCACACAGATATATTTTCAAATCGGCCAACATATCAACGTGCTTGGTCTGAGAAAAAAACATGGCAGTAAAAGTAGATATAGATGAATGTGTAGGATGCGGAACCTGCGTGGACGAATGTCCACAGGAAGCCATCTCAATGAATGACGATGACATTGCGGTTATCAGTGATGAGTGCACTGATTGTGGATTGTGCGTAGAAGCATGTCCTACTGCCGCAATTTCATCGGATCGATGATCAATATTCAATTTTTTTTATTTTTTCCGGAGGTTGCAATGACTGAAACTATCAAAACAGCCGTTTTAGGTGCAACAGGAGCGGTAGGACAGAGGTTTGTTGAGGCTCTTGCCAGCCATCCCTGGTTCGAGATAACTGCCCTGGCAGCATCTGAGCGTTCTGCAGGAAAGAAATACCGTGACGCTGCCAACTGGCGGCTGGAGTCCCAGATGCCTGAAGAAGCAGCCGATGTCGAAGTGGTACCAGTCGATGTTGGAGCAGTGGACGCTGACCTGGTGTTCTCTGCACTGCCTGCGGACCTGGCAAAAAAGGTGGAAGCTGATTTTGTCAGGGCGGGCTGTGTGGTTGCCAGCAATGCAGGAGCGTTTCGGAAGGAGGCAGATGTACCTCTGATGATTCCTGAGGTCAACCCGGAGCACCTGGGGCTGATCGATGTACAGCGCGACAACCGCGGCTGGGACGGATGTATCGTGACAAATCCCAACTGCACTACGATCATGTTCACTTTGACCTTAAAGCCCCTGATGCAGTTCGGGCTTGAGAATGTGAATATTGCGTCCATGCAGGCCATTTCTGGTGCGGGTTATGACGGCATCCCGGCTATGGCTATACTGGAGAACGTGGTGCCCTATATCGGCGGTGAGGAGGAGAAGGTGGAGAGTGAACCCTTAAAACTCCTTGGCGAATTCGACGGCAGCCAGGTAATCCCTGCTGATTTTAATATCAGTGCAAGCTGTCACCGTGTGCCTGTGATGGACGGGCACCTGGAGGCATTGTGGGCTGGCATGGCTGATGACCCTACACCCGAACAGGTGCGCCAGGCGTTCCTTGACTTTGACCCTGGACTTTCAGACCTGCCCACCGAGCCTGAGAACCCGATTATTGTGCGGGATGAGCCCGACAGGCCCCAGCCCAGGCTGGACAGGAATGCTGGCAATGGTATGAGTGTGTCCGTGGGCCGGATACGGGAAGGTATCAGGTACATAGTAATGGGGCACAATACTATCAGAGGCGCGGCAGGGGCCAGTGTGCTGAATGCTGAGTTGATGCATAAGAAAGGGTATCTCTGAGCCCGGTTGGGCTTGGATTGCCTTGGTTTTTTTATTTGTTTTATTCCACCTTGGGAAGTGCTGTGCCGGGTTCCTGAGTATCGACAGCCACAGCCCGAAGCGCAAACGAGCGTACTATTTTTTCAGTAGATTGTGAAGCAGTGTGTGGTACCAAATTCCATCCCCAACCTTTATTACCCATTAACGTATCTATAATCCCCTTACAACATGCCAGTTTCATAGGCGGGATACGTCCCGCAGGAATGTGGCCCCTTCAAGGGCTGAACCGTGAAACCTGGAAACTAATTAGGAGATAACGAAACATGGCAAGATCAATGTATAGTCATATCAGGGATGCCTGGAAGAAACCTGACTCAACGTATGTACACGAACTCAGATGGCACAGGCTCCAGGAATGGAGACGTGAAGCCTCAGTACAGAGAATAGACAAACCCACACGGCTTGACCGGGCACGCAGCCTGGGCTATAAGGCCAAGCAGGGTATAGTCATGGTCAGGGCAGGTATCAGGCGGGGCAGTGCCCGGAAATCACGATATATCAGGGGCCGCCGGACCAAGCGTATGGGCATGAGCAAGATCACTCGCGGCAAGAGCATACAGCGTATTGCAGAAGAAAGGGCAGCACGCAAATTCCCCAACCTGCAGGTGCTCAACTCATACTGGGTAGGCGAGGACGGTAAGCACAAATGGTACGAGATCATCATGGTGGACACGTCACATCCGGTCATCAAGAACGACCCAAAATTGAATTGGCTATGCCATCCCAACCAGAAAGGACGGGTCTTCAGGGGCAAGACAAGTGCCGGAACAAAGGGCAGAGGCCAGCGCAAACGCGGCAAAGGTACTGAAAAGACCAGGCCCAGCATAAGGTCCCGGGGCAATTTAGGTAAGTGAGGTCTGTGACCTCACATCATTTTTTTCAGGTTTTTTACTAGGTAAATACAACAAAATGGAGTTTTTTCCTGTAAACCTGAATGCCCGATCAACTATCGGTAATAGCGGGCAATTTATTGTACTTTAAATGAAAATTAGATGCAGGAATGATTCATTATATCTATCTGCGCACAAGTGCACAGGCCACGGAAGACCCGGAAAAGGTACGATCAGCCCTGAAGCTACTTCTCCCGCCTCCAGGACGATCCGCAAAAAAAGATTCAATAACCGTGCATGAGACCGTTACTACAGGGTACCACGGCAACCCCATTATCGTGATGGAGGCAGAGCTAAAGCAAAACAAGGACTGCCAGTATGTGGTTGACCGTATAAGGGAACACCTGGGGCCTGCAGGTATTTCCAGGCTTGCAGCCGAACTGCCCCAACGTGTGGATGATGACTGCAACCTGTACATCAGGTTTAATAAGCAGGAAGCATATCTGGGCAAATTGATGACTACCGCAAAATCCGATTCCATCCTTGTACGGATAAAAATAAAAGCCTATCCGGCCAGACCTGAAAATGCGATACAAGTCGCCCGGTCACTTTTAGGCGGGGGAGAATGATCATGGGCATAATAAAGAGTTCGAACTTCTATGACCTTAACGTTCATGCACTGCCTGGCTATGCAGATTCCCCATCAAGGATGATACTGGAAGCAAAAGATATGGGATATTCAGGCATCTGCCTGACCTCGATAAACACTGCCAATACGTTTAGTAGTACTGACATCACCATGCCAATACCAAGGGATTTTGAGATATATACCGGAATCGAGATTCAGGCGGATAATTTATCCAAACTGAACAAATATATAAACAGGTCAGAAAATAAAGTGGATATCATCAGTGTCAGTGGGGGGGATGAGGACATAAATCGCGGGGCTGTAGAGAATGGGCGCGTGGACATACTTGCCCACCCTGTAGACCAGGGTAAACCCCTGAACCATGTACTATCCAAAGCGGCGGCAGATAACGGAGTGGCCATTGATTTCAATATAGATGCCCTGATCCGGCACAGGGGGGCCAGCAGGGTCAGGATACTCAGTGCTCTCAGGCAGAATGCCAGGCTGGCACGTAAATATGACGCACCCATGGTCATCACCAGTAATGCCAGGTCACACTATGACCTGCGCGGACCCAGGGAGATGATGGCACTGGGAATGCTAATGGGTATGACCCGGGAAGAAGCATTACATGCACTATCAACGGTACCCAGCTCTATTATTAACAGGAACCGGAATAACGATCGCATAATGGATGGAGTGGAAGTGGTACAATGAAGATCCTGCCCCCTACTTTGAGAGAATCGAACAGGTATCTGGCCATTTCCGTAACATCAGAAGGGGACATACCAAGGCGGGACCTTGTTAATGAAATACTCTTTTGTGCAGCGACACTTCTCGGGGATGCAGGGAGCAGTGAGATGGGTATCCGTCTCCTGTCGTTTGAGGAGAACAAGGGTATAATACAGTGCAGGGTAGATAGAGTATGGGAGACTAGGGCCGTGCTTGCAACCGTAACATCGATAAAAGGGATGCGGAGCAGGATAAAGGTACTGGGTGTATCGGGAACCGTTAGGGGAGCGACAGAAAAGTATTTACTAGCGCAAGACATAAATGAGCCCGAACCTGAGAGAAAAAGAACCCAAACAATAGAAGAAAGTAAGATGATCATAGATGTGGGGACTATTTCCGGTAAAATAGTAAACCGGAATAATAACGAAATTGATTTGTTGTCAGAGGACCCACATTCTTTAGAAATACTAAATCGTTCTAATACCAAGTATTTTGGTATTACGGTTTTTGATATTAAAAATAAGGAGATTGATGTATAATGCAGATGGCACCTCAAATGGGATATGATAGAGCGATAACGGTTTTTAGTCCTGACGGCAGGTTGTTCCAGGTGGAATATGCCAGGGAAGCTGTCAAACGCGGAACAACGGCAGTAGGAGTAAAGGCAGTAGACGGCGTTGTACTGCTTGTAGATAAACGAATAACAAGTAAATTACTTGAAGCTGGTTCTATTGAAAAGATATTCCAGCTTGATGATCATATGGGTGCAGCCACATCTGGTCTTGTGGCTGATGCCAGGGCACTTATCGACAGGGCGCGGGTAGAGTCCCAGATCAATAAAGTATCGTATGACGAGCCCATTGGCGTGGAAGTCCTGGCTAAGAAGATCTGCGATTTCAAGCAGACCTATACCCAGTACGGCGGCGTCAGGCCATTTGGCACGGCACTATTGATCGCCGGTGTGGAGGATAGTGCGGCAAGGCTTTTCGAGACCGACCCCAGCGGTGCCCTGCTTGAATACAAAGCTACCGGAATAGGTGCAGGCCGGGCTGAAGTGATGGAGGTCTTTGAAGAGAAGTATACCGATGACATCAAGCTCACTGACGCAATTTTACTTGGTCTGGAAGCTCTTCATAATACAACAGAGGACAAGTTTGATGCTTCTACCATTGAGGTAGGTGTGGTTGAACTTGAAACCAAGCAGTTCAAGAAACTCAGTTCCGAAGAAGTTGCCGATTATGTCAATGTGATACTGGAAGCCCATTCAGGGGAAGAAGAAACCGGAACTGAAGAAGCTGACGAAACTGAAAGTGAAGAGAAGACCGGTGAAGAGACCAAAGAAGACACCGGGGAAGAATAACCGATCTCAATACAAATTGTTGGTTTGATCATGGTCACGCTGGATAATGCCGTAATTGCCAGACTTAAGAAAGGTGGGAAGCAGTTCGAGGTATATGTAGACCCTGATGCAGCTTTATCCATGAAAAAGGGTGAAGAGATAGACATGGAAAAGGTACTGGCAGTTGAAGAGGTTTTTGAAAATGCCAGTGTGGGCGACCGTCCTGCAGAAAAGGATATTGATAATACATTCAAGACACAGGATGTAATTGAAATTGCCAGACAGATCGTCATGCATGGTGAGATACACCTGACAACAGAGCAGCGGAAAAAGATACTTGAGGACAAAAAACGCCAGATAATCAGCATAATCGCTGCCAATGCCATTAATCCCCAGACCAAAACCCCGCATCCGCCTATGAGGATCGAACATGCCATGGATGAAGCGGGTGTGCATATTGATGCCATGAAGAGCGTGGATGACCAGGTGAATATCGTGATGAAGGCGATACGCCCTATAATCCCTATACGTTTTGAAGAGATCAGCATCGCAGTAAAGATCGGTACGGATTATGCCCCGAAAGCTTACGGCCCGTTATCTAAATTCGGTACTCTCACGAAAGAGGAATGGCAAAAGGATGGTTCATGGATCGGCGTGGTCACAATACCTGCAGGTTTGCAGGACGACCTGTTTGGCCTGGTTAATCACCTGACCAAAGGAAACGCAGAGATAAAGATCCTGAAATAATTAAAATTTTTACAAGATTATCAGTTCGAGGTTATAAAAAATGGAAAAACACATTGTGGTGCCTGGCGATTTTCTTTCTGACGATGTCAAGAAAGCAGGAGACGGCACCTATGTGAGGGAAGGAAAGGTTTATTCAAATCTTTACGGACTTACAAGTGAAAAGGAAAAGATACGGGTGGTTTCTTTATCAGGGAAATATATTCCGCAGGCCAGGGATTTGATCGTGGCCACTGTGAGCGAGATTACTTTCTCGAACTGGATAATGAATATCAAATCACCATATGACGGGCTGCTTAATGTGTCTGAATATCCAAGACGTATTGATTCCTCTGACATGGCTAAATACCTGGATGTTGGTTCATCCGTGCTCGTTATGGTTAAGAATGTCTCACGTTCCATGAAAGTAGAACTAACAATGAGGAACAACAAGTTAAGACCCATAACCAGTGGAAGGATTGTCCAGATCCCAACAGTAAAAGTGCCAAGAATGATCGGCAGAAATGGATCCATGATATCTATGTTGAAAAAGGAGACAAACTGCAACATTTTTGTGGGCCAGAACGGAGTTATCTGGATAACCGGCAAGGACCGTGATATGGATAAGGCTATAGAAGCGATACGGATTATTGAAAATGAAGCTCATATTAATGGACTCACTGATCGGATAAGTGGTTTCCTGAAAGGAAATGTGGAAAAAGAACAAGAAACAGTGAAACCGGCAGATCCAGGGATTCTAGACGAACTGCTGGACTGATTGATTGAGTTGAGAGATGAAAGAGAGGAATTGTAAATGACAAACAAACCAGAAAAGTTCATAGATGAAAATGGCATTCGTTCTGACGGAAGGCGGGCCAACGAGATAAGGGATGTTAAGATCGAGGTCGGCGTATTGAGCCGGGCCGATGGTTCGTGTTATCTTGAATTCGGTAAAAATAAGGTAATGGCAGCAGTTTACGGTCCGAGGGAAGTACATCCCAGGCACCAGCAAAAATCCAACAGGGCTATTGTAAGGTACAAGTATAATATGGCTTCCTTTTCGGTAGAGGACCGCAAGCGTCCAGGGCCTGACCGCCGCAGTATTGAAGTTTCAAAGGTAAGCCGTGAAGCTCTTGAGGACCAGATATTCACTGAATATTTCCCTAAATCTGCAATAGATGTTTTTGTGGAGGTCTTGCAGGCAGATGCAGGTACCAGGACGGCGGCCCTTAATGCGGCATCCGTTGCCCTGGCAGATGCGGGAATCCCGATGAGGTCACTGGTCTCTGCGTGTGCTGTAGGGAAGGTCGATGATACTCTTGTCCTGGACCTGAACAAGGATGAGGACAATTACGGCCAGGCAGATATGCCTATAGCAATGACACCTGACGGTAAGATCACACTGCTCCAGATGGACGGCCACCTTACTGAAGAGGAGTTCAGGCAGGGCCTGGAAATGGCACAGGAAGGGTGCAGGCAGGTATATGAAATGCAAAGGAAGGCACTGATGGATCATTATTCTAAGAAAACAGAGGTGTTGAGCACTGAGGTCACTGCTACAGAGGATGTCAAGGAAGATGCACCAGGGGAACCTGAAGATATCACTTCGGCCGAGGTAACAGAAGAAACTAAAGATGCCGAAAAAATTGACGATACCAACGAAACCGGAGATGCCGAAGAAACTGAAGATACCGTCAAGGTAGGCGATGTAGAAGAGTCGGAAGATTCCGGCGAAGAGGTTCCCGATACTGGGGAAAACGCTGATGAGACCGACGGTCAAATGGATGAGAGTAAGGAGGAGAGTTCCAATGAATAAGGAAATAGTTTCAATTATCCAGAAGGACCAGCTGTATAATCTAATGCTGAAGGGTGAGCGTGTAGACGGCAGGGCGTTTGACGAGACCAGGGAAATCAAGATCGAAACCGGTGTAATAGAAAAGGCAGAAGGTTCGGCCCGTGTGGAAATTGGCGATACTAAATTAATTGCCGGTGTAAAGATCAGCCCGGGAACTCCTTTTCCTGATACACCTGATGTAGGCGTGTTAATTACCAGCCTGGAACTTATCCCCCTTGCATCCCCTGAATTCGAATCAGGTCCTCCCCGGGAGAATGCCGTAGAACTCGCCAGGGTAACTGACCGGGGCATCAGGGAATCCGGCGCAATAGATTTAAAGAAGCTGTGCATTATTGAGGGCGAAAAGGTCTGGATGGTTTTCATCGACATACATGTGCTGGATGATGGCGGTAATATAATGGATGCTGCTGCACTTGGTTCGATAGCTGCATTGCTTACAGCCACAATGCCGGCAGAGCGTTATGGACTGGGTGAAGATACACCGCTGCCAATGAGGGATATACCCGTATCTGTAACTGCTGTGGATATAGGTGGCGGAATTGTATTTGATCCATCCCTTGAAGAAGAAAGGGTCGCAAACACCAAGTTAACTGTGATATCCAATCAGGAAGGCGCACTTGCCGGCATGCAGAAGAGCGGCAATGGGTCGTTATCACCGGATCAAATCAACCACATGGTAGAAGTGGCCTGTAAAAAGGCACAGGATATAAGAGAAAAATTCCTGGAGATTTAGGATTATGGCGAAAAAATATACCCGTAAAGGTCACAAGACCCGGTCAGCAGGCAGGTTCGGTGTCCGTTACGGCAGGAAGAACCGGAAACTGGTTGCCGATATCGAAGAACGTATGAGACAGGGATATAAATGTCCAAGGTGCGGTATTGTTGCAATCCGCCGTACCGATACTGGTATCTGGAACTGTAAGAAATGTGATTATACCTTTTCAGGCGGTACATATGTACCAAAGACATCTGTAGGGCTTGTTGCAGCAAGGTCTGTCAAGAAGGCAATGGAACTCGGCATGGTCTATGAGGAACTGGAAGATATCACACCCGGGACCATTGAAGCTGAAGAGACTTCCCCTAAAGTGGAAACTAAAGTAGATGCTGTACCAGAAGTTACAACTGATGTTGAAGCAGAAGTTGAAATGGATGCACAAGTAGATACAGTAGTGGATACTGAAGTGGAAATAGATACTACAGCTACGGATATTGCAGACGACACATTATAGATAATTCACAGGTGACTGATAAATGGTATATTTCTGCACTCGTTGTA
This sequence comes from Methanosarcinales archaeon, assembly GCA_030600695.1. GTDB lineage: Archaea > Halobacteriota > Methanosarcinia > Methanosarcinales > Methanocomedenaceae > Methanocomedens_A. The sequence goes on from JAUVLO010000002.1 coordinate 36,150, forward strand.
AGCGTCTGGTCGAGATCGACTATGAAGCTATGGGTATCCGATGTCCTTATTGCGGACACCGCATACTGATAAAACAAAGACCCACCGTGGTGAAAAGGGTGGAAGCAGTCTAACGTAAGGTTATTTGCAGGAGGGAACGGGATACTCTCCATTTTTTTATTTTTACCTTCCCATGACTATAAAGGGGAGTTTGGTCTGGAAATTAAATCCGAGTTTGTTTTTGAAATGGATGGGAACGTTCAGGTAGTGTACTGGTCCCTCAAGCCTGAGCTGGATGCTGCTCATCAACGCAGTACCACAGAACTGGGGGTGCAGGGTAATTCACTGGTTCTAAGGATATGTTCCGGGGATCTGGTATCTATGAGGGCAGCATTGAACGGATGGCTGCGACTTATAAGGATAGCGGATGAAATGAATGCGGCAATAGAAAGTTAGAAGTACTATTGTGGCATGAATGAAATCAAATTGATATGAATAGGTGAATTTTAATGAGCGGAGAATTACCACCACAGGTCCAGAACCAGCTTGCCCAATTGCAGCAGGTACAGCAACAGGCCCAGGCTTTGGCGCAGCAAAAAAACCAGTTAGAGATCATGCTAAAAGAGTCTGACATGGCCCTTGAGGAACTTGGAAAGATAAATGGGGATGCAACTGTTTTTAAGAATATTGGCAACTTGATGATAAAAGCCGAGAAAGGCAATGTTGTCGAGGATTTAAAGGAAAAGAAAGAAACCCTTGATCTTAGACTCCAGACAATTGTCAGGCAGGAAGAGCGGATCCATAAGAGATTTACACAATTACAGGAACAACTCAAAACGTCTGTGGGTTCACCTGGAATGCATGCTGAATAAATTCCAGCTTTTGTAGGTATCAGACCATGGAAGTCGATGAGTTCGGTTTTTATAACCGGCTCCTGGATTATTCAAATATCCTATTTCTCTGTCACCGGAATGCAGACCCGGATGCAATAGGAAGTGCCTATACGTTAGCTGAAGCTGTAGGGGGAGTCGTGGGACTGGTAGATGGATGCAACCGTGTTGGCAAGATGTTGGTCAATGCACTTGAGATCAATGTGGTTGTAGATCCTGATCCTTCCAATTATGATTTTACTGTAGTTGTGGATACAAGTACTCATGCGCAGCTTAATGATATAAAGTTAACAAAATACGCTGTCGTAGACCATCATTCCACGTGCTCAATAAAGGATGATGCTGAATTTTATATACACAGGTGTGCCAGTTCTACTGCAGAAATTGTGTTTGAAATAATCAAGAGTATGGGTGCTCCTGTCATGAGGAAGTCTGCCATGTCCCTCATTACCGGTATTATCACTGATACAGGTAATTTTAAATATGCTTCACCCCAGTCATTCAGGACACTGGCTGAGATTATCGAGACCAGCGGAGTGGAATACGGGGAAGTGGTGGATATATTAGCTTCCACGCCCCAGGATATCAGTATGAGGATAGCCATCCTGAAAGCTGCAATGAGGGCGCAGATCCAGCGGGTGGGCGAACATATCATTGCTATCAGTACTATAAGTTCTTTCGGCGGTACTGCGGCAGGTATGTTGACCCATATCGGTGCAGATGTGTCCTTTGTGGGTGCTGAGAAAGAAGGTGTTACCAGGATCAGCGGCCGGGCAAGACGCACTGCTATTGAGGATGGTGTGAACTTGGGGCAGATCATGCAGGAGGTTAGTAAGGAGCATGGCGGTACTGGCGGGGGACATGATGGTGCCGCAGGGCTGGATGTGGAAGGGGGAGATGTCCAGGCGATACTTAAAAGCTGTCTGGATATGACTGTAGGGATACTGCAGCAGCATAAAAACGGGTGAATTTTGCGGCTGTTTTGAAGATTGAGCTGAAAAAGTATTCACATCACATTATCCAATTTCAAAACATATTTATAGATATTTTTAGTTTATGACAGATTATTTACCCCTATGAACTTTATAATCTGGGTATATCCCATACCTATAGGATGTATGGGTATGTTGGGGTAGCGCAGGCCGATGTCTGTGAAGTACCGGGTAACTCTCATAGTGAAAAAAACCCGAAGGAAATATTTATAATTAGAGCAATATCTTGAGAGGTCATATGGTTAAAGTTACAATAAAATTATTCGCAAACCTCAGGGAACATGTCGGAAAAGCAAAAATCGAAGCCGACGGCAGTGATCTTCGAGAAGTGATAGACATTCTCACAGGGAAATATCACGGTCTTGGAGAACTGATCATAAAAAACGGCGAGATACATCCGTTCATCCATGTTATGGTCAACGGCATCAGTGTAAAGGACAAGGACGGCCTGGACACTGTACTTAACGCGGGGGACGAGATTGCCTTATTCCCGCCCGTATCCGGCGGCTGAGGGAAATTATGGATAAACTGTTCAGGTCGCGTGTGGATTTGGATACTGCAGGAAAGACTTTTTTCGATACAATCCAGCCGATAAAAAGTATCGAGAGCATCCCGATCGAAAATGCTGAAAGCAGGGTGCTTGCTTCTGAAGTGGTTGCCGAATGTGACGTGCCCCATTACAGGCGTGCTGCCATGGACGGGTATGCAGTGAAAGCTGCCGATACCCTTGGTGCATCTACATCATCACCGATCGTCTTTACACTTACAGAAAATGATGTTAGTCCTGACACCTGCCAGAGGGTGCATACCGGTTCGGCCATGCCCCCTGGTGCTGATGCCGTTGTGATGCTGGAGGATACCAGATCTATGGACGGTGTTGTAGAGGTTATGGCACAGGTACACCCGGAAAAACATGTAGGTGGGATAGGTGAAGATGTGGCCGCCGGAGAGCGACTTTTCAGTACCGGACACCAGCTGCGTCCCTGGGACCTGGCAGTACTGGCATCAACCGGTATCGTGGATGTAGAGGTATTCCACAGGCCACTGGTTACGATTATACCGACAGGTGAAGAAGTTGTGGAAAGGGGGGCACCCCTGGAGTCCGGACAGGTATGGGAGACCAACAGCCTGATGACTGCCTCCTTTGTCAAGAGAATGGGCGGCATCCCCAGGATCAGCAAGATAGTCACCGATGACCCACAACTCATAGAGCAATCCATACTGGCAGGGTCAGATGCCGATATGATCATCATCAGCGGCGGCACGTCAGTGGGTGAGCGCGACCATGTACCTGCTGCCATAGAAGCCTTAGGTGAACTGCTGGTACACGGCGTGGCTATTAGCCCGGGCAAACCAACGGCCCTGGGAGTTGTGGATAATAAGCCAGTGCTTTGTATGCCAGGTTATCCTGTTGCGGGTCTTATTGCACTTTTGGTGTTCGGGGAGGAGGCTATCAGGATACTCGGACATTTCCCAAAACAGCCGCCGACAGTGATACGGTTACCTCTTAAGGAAAAGATCACATCACGCCAGGGATATCACACTTATGTGCGTGTACAAATAAGGCAGGGAGAGGTTGAACCACTAATGGCATCGGGTGCCGGGATACTGAGCTCAGTTGCCAGGGCCGATGGATATGTGGTAGTGCCGCCCAATATCGAAGGATACGGGGCAGGCACTGTAGTTGATGTTTTTTTATTCTAATCGCCGAGAAGTTTGCCGATTGACAGGCCGCCACCGCCGCTACTACCCGTATCCCCTAATGGGAGGTGGGGTCCAAGGGCAGCCGCCAGGTTGGAGATGCTGAGTGACTGGATGATTACCTTGCCAGGTCCTGTAAGTGATGTCAGGAACAGGCCTTCACCGCCGAACAGTGATGTCTTGATGCCGCCTGCCCTTGTAATGTCATACTGGACAGATGATTCGAACCCGACTACTGAGCCTGTATCCACTTTCAGGGTCTCACCGGGCTGCAGCTCTTTTACTACAAAGTCGCCGCAGGCGTGAATGAACACTGTGCCCTGTCCGCTGTATTTCTGGAGTATGAACCCTTCTCCGCCAAAGAATCCTGTACCAAGCTTTTTGGTAAAGGCTATGTCCATGTCAACTCCATTTTCTGCACACAGGAATGCATCCCGCTGCGCCAGGAATTCGTTGCCGGGGCTGATAGGTATTGCTTCGATCTTACCTGGGACATTGCCTCCGAATGCTACAAATCCATCACCCTGGGACGTGAATTCGGTAATAAAGAATGATTCGCCGCTGACCATGCGCTTAAAGCCTTTCATAAGACCGCCTTTGGCCTTGGCCTGCATGTCGATGTTACTGCTCATGTGGTTCATGGCACCTGCTTCGGCATAGACTGTTTCGCCTCCTTGTAGGTGAAGTGTTACCAGCTGGAGATTGTTTCCTGTTATTTCATATTCCATTATTTATTTCCTCCAATGCGGTTTTTGTGTTACACATTGTATGTATTTAGTGGCATATAGAGATTATTAAAGAAGTCGCTGGTATGAAACTGGAAGGTCAGGGGCATTAAAATGGATGCTCCTGTTTTAGATATGCTCTTTTTGAACGTCCGGGTTATTCTTCAGCCGCTTCCTCAACGTTTTCTGCAGCTTATTTAGCTACTTCTTCCGTTGACTCTTAGTCCGTCCCCTCTTCCCCAGCCCCGCCGCCAAGTAATTCATCAATGGACTTGCTGCCATATTCCTCTACGAGCACATTGATCTGGCTGACATCAGATGAAATCTCTTCACCCCTCATGGTCTTGCGGCGCCTCATACCTTTAACAGCTGAATTGAAACCCACTCCACCAGTCACAAGTATCTTTCGCCTGGGTGAACCGGGAAGACCCCTGCGCATGGGAAAACCGCCCTTATCAGTCCCGCCCTTTATTTTCAGGGAATAGCCAGGAAGACCTACAGTGTCCCCGCTTACTACATCACCTATACTTTTACCTATGAAACCATTAGCATGGCTGCCAGAAACCTCTATCTGGTGTGCCAATCCTGTTTTGCTGTCTGAAACTATAATTCGAAAATCTGCCATTCATTAACTCCTTTATGGGATTATTATCATTATTTGAAATCAAATACGTGATTAATATCTGAGATATAACGGACTTAACAGGCTATAAACATATTTAATATTATCTAGGTAAGATGAGTTTTATCCCTGCTCCCGGATGTGCCTGACACAATTGGCAATTATTAACACATATTAGATGATGGAGATAAGTATGAACCAGGACGGCCCGGTCATTGGCATCGACATCGGCGGCGCCAATACCAAGATAGCTTCACACGATGGACAGATCACTGAACTGCATTATATTCCCCTGTGGAAGGATACCCGCCTGCCCGAAGTATTAGGGGAGATCATACACCGCCTCAAACCCGCAAAGGTTGGAGTGGTCATGACAGGGGAGCTGGCAGATTGTTTTACAGATAAGGAACAAGGTGTCAGTTTCATCATGAATGCCATAGATGCTGTATTCCCGGGCGCACTGTACCTGAATAACAGGGGTGAGTTCATAGATCCAGGCGGCGATATCAGGTCACTGGCCGCAGCCAACTGGACCGCTTCAGCCCTGCTGGCAGGAAAAGGACGTGATTGCATATTCGCTGATGTGGGCAGCACAACTACCGACCTTATTCCGGTAAAGCACGGCCGCCCCCTGGCAGGTACGACAGACTTCCAGCGGCTTGGACGCCATGAACTATTATACAGGGGCATACTCCGCACCAATATTGCAGC
>JAUVLO010000134.1 GCA_030600695.1 Methanosarcinales archaeon
GGATATGAACCTGGCAAGTGGCTCCCCCTTTAACCCGAGTTCCGGAAAATGCAGGTCATACAGTTCCTTTAACCTCTCAGACAGTGCATTGGTGTTCCTGCCAAGGTCATCCAGGGCATCAATGAACTGGATAAGGATATGTTCATCTGATCCGGATGCAGCGACCTGCATCATCGCATGTTCTATGTTCACCTGACGGAACAGGTCATCATACTCATTTTCCGATTCGATAAAACCCCAATCCTTTGCCAGACTGCATATATCATTCCCACAGACCTCATTGCATTCCAGAGCTACAGGTGTCTCTTGTAACCGGTCTGCAAGGCTCTTAACATCTTTTGGGTAAAGATCACAGGAATTTATTGTTCCGTCATCAACTGAAAAAATTCCGAACCATGTCCTGACAAACTGCATCTAATTTAATATTATACGAATGATATATATATTATTTGTTTTATGCTGGGTCAGAGGATGTCAAGATCTTCGTCGTCATCGAATTCGATATCCAGTACATCCAGCACCCTGGAATGACCGTTCGCATTATAGCAGCGCCACGAGCGCATATTATATGGTGCACCTACAATGATGTGGTAATCTCCTATCCTGGCAAACAGTGCAAGGTCAGCCCTTGAAGGATTGGTGTTGGATGAGGGGTGGCTGTGGACAGAACCTGCGATACTGAGATTAGGCATCATGTATAATCTCAGGACCGCGCTTACCTGGGATGATTCTGTGCCGGGCAGGAATATCACATCCTTAATAACCCCTTCCTCGGCCCGCATCAATCCTGCAAACTCATTGGGTGCTGATGAGCGGGAAACCTCAATAATGAACTCAAGGGTTGACCGGGCTATACCTTTAATATCAGGAATTACTGGCACCTCCTGCAAAGCTATAGGGTAATACCTGTGATAATGTCCTTGTTGAAATCAAACAATTGGCAGCTGTCATTTTTATGTATCATGGTCAGGCACCTATCGTCAGTGATCTCTCCTATTATGCAGGCGGTAATACCCACTTCTTCGAACAGTTCTATACAGCGCCTGGCATTTCCAGGGGCGGCCGTCACAATATACCCGGTGGCAGGATATATCTTGAGCCACTGGATAAAGTCCACTCCATCAGGCACAGGTATCTTTTCCAGGTCTACAACCGCACCTTTATGGCTGGTCTCAAGCAGCATTCCCAGTGTACCAAGGGTGCCTGGGTTGCTGATATCCTTGCCTGAATTGAGGACATGCGCCTCACCTATGGTCTGCATTACCAGATATTTCTCCCTGACTTCGGCAGGGCTTTTCATTGTGGTGGTGTCCCAGCTATACGGAGAATTCGGACCCACCTGGCCGTCCATGTCGTAGGCCACGATGATGGCATCCCCGGTCTTAGCCGTATCGCTGCGTATCAGGCAGTCCTTTTTGGCTGTGCCTACAATGGCCACTGATAACGATGTGTGTGGTGTGTCCGGATGCAGGTGTCCGCCCACCATTGGGACACCGAACTTGGAGATACCTGCCTTGATGCCGTTCAGCAGCTCAATACATGCTTTTTTCTTGCTGCTGGCGAGCACGTTGACCATACCCAGGGGCCTGCCGCCCATGGCAGAGATGTCATTGATGTTGACCAGTACCGAACTGTAGCCTGCCCACCAGGGACTTACATCCAGGAGCCGACCCCATATCCCGTCAGCTGCGAACAGTACCACATCATCGGTGCCCGTATCCAGGACCGCTGCATCGTCCCCGAAATCTACTATACAGTTCCCGTATTCAGAGCGTACGGTCTCGAAGATGTTTACTATGTCTGCTATGGGTTTTTTTCGTGTAAGTCCTTCAAAGGTGCGGAGTTCGTGTGCGATCTTTTCAAGGTCCAGTGGTCATTCCTCCTGACAGTGATGTTGAGAATATTGTTTATGCTACAAAAACATAATGGAGGGTGTTTAAAGTTTATGCTGCTCAAATGCTGAGAGAGGGATCATGTCAAAGTATAAAAAAGTCATTTTAGTAACTGACGGGGGCTCAAGGGGCAATCCCGGCCCGTCCGCTATTGGATACGGCATCTATGACCAGGACTGGAATGCCATCGAGGAGAAGTCTGAATATATCGGCAAGGGCACTAACAACGAGGCCGAATACCTGGCGCTGGTCGCAGCACTGGGGCGTGCCACACGCTACTGCAAGGACGATGTGGAGCATTATAGTGATAGTGAACTGCTGGTCAGGCAGTTGAAGGGGCAGTACAGGGTGAAGGCCGGGAATTTGAAGCCGCTGTTCGGTAAGGTATCGACGCTGAGTAAGAAATTCGGCTCTGTCAAACACCACCATGTCCGCAGGACCGACAAGCGGCTGGCGAGGATTGACGGGCTGCTGAATGAGGCGCTGGATGGGGCTGGGTATTGATATTTGCTGAATATTGTAAGCAACTACTTGATCATTGAGATTGTGCAGACACCGTCTGCACAATTTAATTTATATTCATTCAGTATGTAAACATTAAGTGATTTTATCGTATATACACGATAGAATCTGCAAAATTTATCGACTATAAACGACAAAATCATCACACAAATGTATATGTTCTCAAAAAAAGCCGCAAGGATACCGCCGTTCTATGTAATGGAAGTACTGGAACGTGCAGAGGAACTGGAACGCGCAGGAAGGGATATCGTCCATCTCGAAGTAGGTATACCCGACTTCCCCACCGCTTCCCATATCAGCGAAGCTGCCTATGAAGCAATAAAGGCAGGCGAGACTAAGTACACCCACAGCATGGGACTGCTCCAGCTAAGGGAATCAGTTGCCGGATACTACAACCGGAAGTTCAACCTCGACCTGGGTGCCGGGCAGGTCATAATCACATCAGGCACCAGCCCGGCCCTGTTGATGCTGTCCATGGGCCTGCTGGATAAGGGGGATGAGGTCGTGATGTCCAATCCCTATTATTCAGCCTATCCCAATTTTGTGGAATACATGGACGGCAGGCCTGTTTTTGTATATACCAGGGAAGACGAAGGGTTCAGCCTGACACCCGATGCAGTAGCCAAGAAGATAACCTCCCGGACCAGGGCGTTATTGATCAATTCCCCTGCCAACCCCACCGGGCACGTCATGTACCCAAAAACCATGCAGGGCCTGGCCGAAGTTGCCGGGGATATACCCATAATATCCGATGAGATATACCAGGGCCTGGTCTACAAGGGCAAAGACCATTCCATCCTTGAATACACAGACAACGCCTTTGTGCTGAACGGCTTCTCCAAACTCTTTGCCATGACCGGGTGGCGGCTGGGCTACCTTATCGCACCGCCCGGATACATCAGGCCCCTGCAGAAGATACACCAGAACTTCTTTATCTGTGCCAACAGCTTTGTCCAGCATGCAGGCATTGCGGCACTAAAAGGACCGCAGGACTATATACAGGAAATGGTGGCAACGTATGATACACGCAGGAAGTACATCCTGCAGCGGCTGAAGGACATGGGGTTCGGGATTGGCAGTGAACCGACCGGGGCGTATTATGTGCTTGCCAATGCAAAGGAGTTCAGCGAGGACTCACTTGAACTCAGCCGCCGTATACTTGAAGAAACAGGGGTGGCTGTGACTCCGGGCATTGACTTCGGGGACGGGGCAGAAGGCTACTTGCGTTTCTCATATGCCAACAGCCTTGAAAATATCAGGGAAGGCCTGGACAGGATAGAGGAATACCTTGACACCTGAAAGATAATTAGTAAATATTATTTATGGTAAGTACTTATTGGTTTTCATGATCGACCCGATCGAGGAACTTATATCATTGAGTGAAAAAAAAGGATTCATGGCACACAAGATCATTCTTAAATGCCAGGATTGCGGTCATTCGAAAGAATCTACTTATTACGACCTGTTAAAGGACAAGCAGTACGAATTGCTGGAACCCACAACAGTACCCAATCCCTATATCCAGGAGTCGTATTATGAGGAAGATGTACCTGCTACTCCTATAAAATTCAAGATAGAATGTCCTGAATGCAAGGGAGAGATGGTGGCTTTTTCTCCAGTACCCATGGAATATATACTAAATCATCTCAGTTCCCCACCGCCGGATGATATAATATATGGCTGATATTTTCTTGTGGATGCCCCGCACATCCGCAGGCTTGCGAATGATCAGCACCCCT
>JAUVLO010000105.1 GCA_030600695.1 Methanosarcinales archaeon
CATACCTTGGCCCTGACGGCAAGACCAGGCCACGGTGGAGGATAAGATGGGTGTACCCCAGCGGGTGGACTCGGTTATTTTCAGCTCCCAGCATACAGTAGAGATACTTGACAGCACGGGCGAGCGCATTACACAGGATGCCGTTGACGAGATCATTGATAAGGTGGTCAAGGATGTCATTGACCCTGAACTGCTGGACGCAAATACCAAGTATTATGTGAACCCGACCGGCAAGTTCGTGATAGGCGGACCCCAGAGTGATACCGGCATGACTGGCCGGAAGATCGTGGTGGATACTTACGGCGGACTGGTACCCCACGGCGGCGGAGCTTTCTCAGGCAAGGATTCCACCAAGGTGGACCGCAGTGCAGCCTATGCTGCCAGGTATGTGGCCAAGAATGTGGTCGCATCCGGTGTGGCAGATCGGTGTGCAGTATCCCTTGCCTATGCCATTGGTGTGCCTGAGCCTACTGCTGTCATGGTCAATACCTTCGGGACAGGTAAGATGAAGGATATAGATATTGTTGGGCTGGTGCGCAAGCATTTCGACCTGACCCCAAAGAGCATTATCGAGACCCTTGACCTAAGGCGTCCCATCTTCAGGAAGACGGCGGCGTACGGGCATTTTGGCAGGAACGACCCGGATTTTACCTGGGAGCGGACCGATGTGGCAGAGGATATTGCTAAGTCGGCTGGGATTTAGGTTTTAAGTTTTTGATTCAGGGATTTTTTGCTAAAATCCCTGGGACTTTGCGCTCTTTGCGCTCTTTGCGGTGGTTTAATTTTTTTAGATTGTTTGACCGCTTCTATGTCAACTAAAAAGATATGTAATAACGAGTCGTTCTTATTTGTGAAAGTGGTCCTATGAGTACAGAACCTGCCAAATTGCTTGAAGAAGAGGGATTTAGTTATTTAACCTGCATACAGTGTGGGACGTGTACAGGAAGCTGCCCCTCCGGACGCTATACCAGCCTGAACACCAGGCGGATAGTGCTATCTGCAAGACGGAACATGGATGTGTATCATGATACCGACCTATGGATGTGTACCACCTGTTACCAGTGCCAGGAGCGGTGCCCCAGGGGCATAAAGATAGTGGACGGGATACTTACCCTGAGGGCGGAATCGGTTCACATGGGGCTGATGCTGCCTGAGCACCGTAAGGTAGCCGGACTTATGATTGAACGAGGCCATGCAGTACCCATTAACGATGATGGTCGAGCGAAACGAAAAAAGCTGGGAATGGATGAACTGCCAGAGACCGTTCATAAACACCCACAAGCCCTTGACCAGGTGAAAAAATTGCTTGAGGTTACAGGTTTTATACAATTGGTCACGGATGAGGGTACTGAAATCCCAGTGGAAGGACAGTGAAACCTGTATCTTTGTTCCAGAGATGTATCATACCAAACCGGGTATCCCCTTCAAATTAAATGATAATAAATCATAGTGCTCGGAACTTTGAGACACAGATTACACTGATTACACAGATTGATGGTGGTTGTGAAAATCAGTGTAATCTGTGTCTACATTAATCTTGCATTTGACCATACTTTTTGAAGTGGATACCAGATAACGGTTATTATGGATTCAATTATGATTACACGGTAAAAATCTAAATACAATCGAATTTCGGGTGTAATATCTGCGTTCATTTGCGTTCATCCGCGGTTCCAAACTCGCACGAAGCCACACGGCTGGCTGCCACACTGCCGCCCTAACGGGCTGCGGTGGCAGGGTAAAGTGTAGAAAGGCGGGGCGGCGGGAGAGTGAAGGAACCGGTCAGTCATTTGGGAGTTTAGTAAAAAAACTGAATGCCACAAAATTAAATACTGCTGACCGATACAGAAAGGGTTATGAAATGCTTGAGCCGGATGTGATGAAAGTCGCACCTTTAAACGCTTTTTATTCAACCACATGAATAAAATTCATAACCGAACAATTTCGAAGAGTATATGTAGGCATCAGTAAAATCAGTAATATCGAGAGGGATTTTTAATGGAATTAAATGGTATAGAAATCGAAGATACTTTTGCAGAAGCATTTCCCATAAAGATTGCAAGGGTACTGATCACCGGAGCTACCGAGCGATGGGCTCTTGTGGCAGCTAATGAAGCCACAGGTTTTGGCACATCAGTGATCGCATGCCCTGCAGAAGCAGGTATTGAGAAAATTGTGAGTGGGGATGAAACCCCTGACGGCAGACCCGGTGTATACATCCAGATATGCACTTTCGGATACAAGGCCATGGAAGAACAACTGCTTAACAGGCTTGGACAGTGCGTACTTACAGCACCTACTGCCCATATGTTCAATGGGCTGCCCGATGCCGAGAAGCAATTTGACACAGGCTTTAAGCTCAAATTCTTCGGGGACGGCATAGAGTCCGAACTCGATGTGGGTGGCAGGAAATCATACGCTGTTCCGATGATGGAAGGTGATTTTATCGCAGAGCACAGTATCGGTGCCGTGGAAGGCATTGCCGGTGGTAATTTCTTTATGCTGGCAGAGAACCAGATGGCTGCCCTGGCCGCAGCCGAAGTGGCAGTGGATGCTATCTGTGAAGTTGACGGCGTAATTACACCCTTCCCGGGCGGCATTGTTGCCAGCGGTTCAAAGGTCGGTGCAAATAACTACTCTTTCCTGAAGGCCACTTCAAATGAGAAGTTCTCGCCCAGTGTCAAGGATAAAGTAGAAGGCAGCAATGTACCTGCTGATGTGAACGGCATCTATGAGATCGTTATCAACGGACTGAATGAGAACGTAATCTCTGAGGCAATGCTGGCAGGCATAAAGGCCGCGGTACAGATACCAGGCATGAAGAAGATATCTGCCGGCAATTTCGGCGGCAACCTGGGTCCATACAAGTTCAATCTGCACGATATAGTCAAGTGAGACCTTTGGTCTCACCTTTCTTTTTTTTTTCGATTCAATTAGCTGGTACTGGATCGGTGCTGGATGGGATATTTTCCTGACGGCAGTTTATGAAAATACTGCCTTTCGCACAGACTCGGCAGTGGCATCCACTTCAATAGGGCTCTCGCACATATCCATAACTTCCTCAGGGTCCTTGAGCAGGTGCCCAGTGGTAATACACACCACAGTCTCATCAGACTGGATCGCACCCATATCCACCAGTTTCTTAAGACCTGCCACTGAAGATGCACTGGCAGGCTCCACACCGATACCCTCAAGCCGGGCCAGGTCCTTTTGTGCTGCCACTATCTCATCATCAGATACAGATTCGGCCAGCCCTCCCGACTGGTATATGGCCCGCAGTGCCTTCACCGCATTCACAGGGTCGCCTATCCTGATGGCGGTTGCTATGGTCTCAGGGTTAGTTACTGGGACAATGTCCTTCTGGTTCTGCTTGAATGCATTCACTACCGGGCAGGACCCTTCGGCCTGTATTCCTATCATCGTCGGGATACTGTCTGTCAGTCCCAGTTCATAGAACTCCCTGAATCCCTTGTAAATGGCAGTGATATTACCTGCATTACCCACAGGCAGTACCAGTTTATCAGGCACTTCCCATCCAAGCTGGTCGGCAATCTCAAAGGCAATGGTCTTTTGCCCCTCAAGCCGGTACGGGTTTACTGAATTCAATAAATAGAATCCCTCATTATCGCACAGGTCCCTGACAAGTTTCAGGGCATCGTCAAAGTTGCCCCTGATACTCAGTACCTTTGCTCCGTGCATCATTGCCTGGGCTACCTTGCCCATAGCTACCTTTCCTGCCGGGAGCAGTACCACTACAGGAATACCTGCCTTGGCACCGTAGATAGCCAGGGAAGCCGAAGTATTGCCAGTGGACGCACATGCCACTGTCTTCATACCCAGCTCAAGTGCCTTTGATACACCGACGGTCATGCCCCTGTCCTTGAAACTGCCAGTGGGATTAAGACCTTCATGTTTCACATACATGGTATCGATGCCGATCTTTTCAGCCAGGGGGCTGCATTTATACAGGGGTGTACCGCCTTCGTTGGTGGAGACAGGTTCCCGCTCAACAGGCAGGAGGGCTTTATATTTCCATACAGACAGCGGAATTCCCTCGAAGTCCTTCCTGCTGATGGATAGGTCAGACCAGTCATAAATTATCTCAAGCAGGCCGTCGCATTTCGGGCAGGTATACACGATTTCCTGCGGGGTATATTCTGCATTGCACTGGATACATTTCTGGGTGTACATCTGGGTTCTCCGGATATGTGATGAATTTAAGTGTCTTAACGGAACAGGATTACTTAACTTTATTTATAGGTCAGCTCATGCCGGCCACCGGCAGCATTCACCAAGATCCGAGGCAGCTGCCTGCATATAGAGCAGCCGGGCACAGGCTGTGAGGTTAGGCAGCAGGAAAGTAAATGAATGAATGGGGACTGGGTCATTAATTTTCGGACACGGATTTACACTGATTCACACGGATTGAAAAAAAATGAACAACTAACTCGAAACGAACTCGTACGAACTCTTCAACTTGAGTTCGTTGTGAGTTCGTGTAAGTTTGTTGCTAATCATATCTTAAATAATTCTTTTGATCTAATCCACTCCCGCCAACTCCCGCCCCAGCCTGAAAGCCTTCAGGTTCACTTCCACTGTCTTAGGCGGCACCAGATTACTTATACTCTCTTCAAGGCTCTCAACACGCAGTGGCAGGAAATTGGAAAGCGCACCTATCAGTGCCACATTCGCTGTTAATGGATGACCTGCCTCAATGGCGATCCTGTCAGCATCCAAAGGCACCAGGTGTTTACACCGCCCCTCCAGTTCACCCAACACGGCATCCACCTCAGGGTACACAGAAGCACCTGACAGAACAGTAATTGGGAAAATCGGATTTGTATTTACTACCACCACACCGTCAGGTGACAGGAAATTTATGGCCCTCAGTCCCTCTGCCGGTTCCAGGCCAAGTATAGCATCGGCCCTGCCCGCCGGTATCAGTGAGCCGTACCTGCAATCAAGTCTCACATGATTGATAACCGAACCGCCGCGCTGTGCCATGCCATGTGTCTCAGAAGCCTGTACAGGCAACCCCTCATTCACTGCCGCCATGCCCACGATATCGGAAGCCAGTATGGCACCCTGCCCGCCAACACCTACGATGACCAGGTCGAATTCTGTCATTTGGAAACCTCCTTAATAGCATCGAACGGGCAGACCTGGGCACATACCCCACAGCCCACACAAAGTTCACCGATGACAGCTTTCCCCTTTCCCCCTTCCTCTGTGGATTCAATGAACGAAGACGCAGGACACCCAAACCTGATACATGCCTTACATCCCTGGCATTCATCCGGGTCGACTGTAAACGGAGTGAGCCTTATTCCACGCCTGCGGGCCGTGATGATGCATTCCTGCCTTGAAATGACCACTCCCGTCCCTTTATGCTCCATGGCCTGTTTGAATACCTCAATAGTTTCTTTAACGTCAAAGGGGTCGGTCGCCTCAACAAACTCCACACCGCACGACTTTGAAATATCTTCCAGTGAGGCCATGAACGTAGCATCGCCCAGTACGTTCAATCCTGTGCCAGGATTGGGCTGGTGCCCTGTCATGGCAGTGGTCCTGTTATCCAGGATCGTAACTGTGATATCTGCACCGTTGTATACAGCATTCAACAGCCCTGGAATACCGGTATGCAAAAATGTGGAATCACCAATGGAACAGCAGATGGGTTCGGTCTCACCTGCATGGTATATGCCGGAAGCTGTGGTAATGCTGGCACCCATGCACAGGCAGGTATCCATTGTCCCCATCTGGACACCAAGGGTATAGCATCCGATATCGCCAGGATATACTGCCGACTTGCCAAAGGCTTTCTTCATGGCATAATAGGTGGCCCTGTGCGGGCAGCCCGGACACATGACAGGTGG
>JAUVLO010000055.1 GCA_030600695.1 Methanosarcinales archaeon
ATAATGGAATGAGCAAGCAAGAGATTACAATTGTTACTGGAATGAAATCTCATTTGATTGATGAATACCTGAAAATTATAAGGGAGATAAATGCATAATTAGATAAATAGGAGTACTGGCCAAATGGCACAACTTAAAAAGCAGGGCATCTTTCAATGGCGCATAATTAATTTAAAAAGTAGACATTCATATTTAATCAAGTCTACTTTCAATTAATTCTGCAATTCTAATAGCTTCATTTTTACTTTGTTCTTTAACATTTAAAACATTTATATTACAAAGATAGTTATTATAAGTAAAAATTAAACCTGTCATATGTTTATCTGAATTGTAATTTAACATTGAAGAATAATGAGAATTGTCACCAATTTTTGGCTCTCCTTCTTCAAATTCCATTTGAATTAAAAAATCATTTATCTCAGAATCTTTTATACCATACATTTCTTGCATTTGTTTTATTGAATCGATTTTCATAAAATCTTCAAAGCCTGAATTTGAATCATATTTAGTTAAATCTACTACTACTAAGTGTCCCTCTTCATCAGACCATTTCATTCGTTGTCCAACATTTCTTTGACCATCTGGCAAGACATCTGAATATGTCCATGGATTTCCATCACCTAAATAATACTCTGTAACTTTTGTATGATACTTAAAATGATAACTATGGAGAGTAAATCCAGGGACATCGCCGCGATTAAGGATTAATTTAGTTTCTTGGATATTAGATTGCTGACTATCTGAGGAAAACGATTCTGAATTTGTTTTATCATCACTTGTACAACCAGAAATAAAAATTACACTTACTATCAAAATACAAATTATTAATAATTTCTTCATTTGAATCATCCCTTAATTTAATATGAATAATATAAACTCTTTTATAGAGTTATCTGTTAATTTATGCCTATTTTTTCGAAGTCCAGAGGATGCGCAAACTAATAATCCCGCAATAACTATCACCGTACTAATAGTAAAGTGTCTTCGTATACATAAACAAAGCGGTTTATTGCTTTGAATCCTGTTTAATGGTTATTTATCAGAGAGCTTGTAAAACATGAAATTATTTTCGTTCCTTTAACGCAGGTAATCCCTGCACACTAATCCAGTCATACCCTACACCATCCCCAAGTTAAACACCGCTAATATTGAAGGTGGGATTGTAATCCTGTACTGCCCAGTTTTAGACTTTGATGTCTTTGCCATATTATTGTAACCTCTTATTAGGTTACTATAAGTTTTATTAAAGACAAATAATAAATTCGGTTATCTAAAAATGATCAAAATATGGGACTATAAAAATAGTTTTCAGCATAATCGGGATACCCTATCTAACAGCATCAGGTTAGTCCTCTTCATAACATTATTTATTCTCCTTACCACGCCAACAAGTGCCATCAACATAGAGGAAGGCGTGACAATCCCCATCATAGCAGCATATTCCACAATGGAAGGGGAGACCGGTGTACTGCTAAATGCCACAGTCATCGTCACCGAAGGCAATGGTCATGTGTTTGTGGATACCCAGCCGTACACGCAGGTAGACCTGCAGGGTTCGGCCAGGATGGCTACACTCGTGGCATCGGACATTACAGGTATAGACCCAACAAAACACGACTTTTATTTCATAATCGAAGTGACCTCCCCCATCATCAGCGGCCCCTCTGCCGGTGCCCCCCTCACCGTGGCCGCCATAGCCGACATAGAGGACTGGCAGCTAATTGATGGTGTGGTAATGACAGGAATGATCAATCCTGACGGAAGTATCGGACCGGTGGGCGGCATCCCGTATAAACTTGATGCTGCTGCACAGCACGGCACGTCCCTGTTCATCGTACCAGAGGGCCAGATCAATGTGGTGATCACTGAAAGCACTATTGTACGCAAAGGGGCTTTCGTAGCCGTAGAAGAAAAGACCATTGAAGTAGACCTGGTAGAACGGGGCCAGGAACTGAACGTGGAAGTAGTAGAAGCAATAACCATCGATGACGCAGTAGAACTTTTCACTGGCCATGAGATAAACAGGACTGAACCGCCGATAGGCGTGTGGTCAGCAGAATACCTGGACGTGCTGCGTCCGCTTGGCAGGAATGTACTGGATGAAGCAAACCAATTATACCTTGTGGCAGTGAACGAGACCACACAGTTCTCCGGCACCCTGGAGATACAAAAAGGACTGCTGGACAGGGGTCAGGAGCAATATGATGAGCAGCAATACTATGGGGCCACCAATACGGGCCTATTGGTCCTGAATAACCTGAAGTTTATACTTTGGTGGGAGGTATATTCCAATGCCGAAGACCAGGACGAATATCTTGACGCTCTTTACCAAACCGTAAGCCTGGAGGTCAACCACAGCCGGCGGGAGGTGGAGCGGTTCAAAGAGGAAGGGGTGAAGGACGTGGATGGTATGGGTGCTGCCGAGATAAGGGTGATAATGGCAGAACAGTTGCTGGAGGATGCACGCTCAACCGAAACAGAGGTTGATTATGTCAAGACCCTGGCACTGGCATCCATGAGAGCCGAAACCGTACTGTGGTGGCTTTCACTTGTGAATACGGACCACACAACCGACGACGGCATGTTGAAAGACAGGGCCGGATGGTATGTGGGAACGGCATCATCAGTGGTCACATACGCACGGACCATTATTAGCGGGTCCCAAAGCATGCACGGGCTCTCGGGACTGCTGGACGAGGCAGATGTATCCCTTGATAGAGCAGTAATAGAATATGAAAGGGGATATTACAGCGGTGCCATATATGATTCGTTACTGGCTTATGTGCAGGCCAGTACCGCCATCAGCCTGATGGGATATTCTGATGTGGGTACAAAGATACAGCGCAGTGCTGATGCTGCAAGGGTATCTATTGAAGAGTCAAGGAATGCCGGTATTGAGCCCGTCCTTGCAGTGAGTGCATACGAGTATGCGGATTCGCTGGAATTGCCCAGCCAGCAGATTATGGAATATAACTATGCCAGGGTGTTGGCCAAGACCACATTGCAGTTGACCACAGTTTCTAACGTGAGCCACGGCGTAGTATCTGTAACGCCCATTCCACTGAAGACAGTTTGCCAGACACCAAAAGCAACATCAACCCCTGCCCCCCAGGTACCTATAGAGGATGGGCTGGACGTGCCCGGTTTTCCAATCCTTTTTGGGATATTGGGAGTGTTTGCGGCAATGATACTACTCAGGAGGTAGCGGGTATAGTGGGTGCAACGGCTGCAGTGGCAAGAATATCATGGATTTTTACTTAAGGATGGAAAACGGGGCGAGTAGGGGCGGCCGGAACCAAATCATTGCGAACCGCAGAGGGCGCTAAGTTCGTAAAGCTGCTGCTGCCTTAACTTTGCGTGCTTTGCGGTGCTGTATTATGAATTACTCGATAATCATAACTTAAATTATATATTTTTACTGCCGGCGGCGGCACCAACCCACACCCGACATACACAAACAGTACAATCCAGCATCAAAGCCCTGGCCTCCGCTGGACATATCATCATCCCGAGTGTGGGCTGTCCTGTGGGTGCATAAGATGATGGGGCGGTTGTGGGATTGAAATTGTTTAGAAGACTATTAACGTTATAAGACTGAGTGATTATTTGTGATTCGAATGTCTGTAAAATTAGATAAAGCCTGGATCGAAAAATATGCTAAAAAGTATGATGATAGAGCTAAAGCCAATAAAAAAGAGTACCTCCTAGAGGAAAAAATATTTGAATATATTAAGGGAATGGGTTCAACTCCTTTGTTCCTTACAAAAGACATATTATTGTCTATTACAGAGTGGAAAGCCGCCCGTGTCAAGGGATATGTGGATAAAAACGACGAGCAATATATAAAAGACATTACTCGGGTGTCATTATCAACCAAAAATGAAAGACTGAAGATAGAAATATTAACTCTTTTAAATGGCGTTCAAATTAGGATGGCATCAGCAATTCTTATGTTTTGTTTCCCTGAGCAATATACTGTTATGGATTATCGTGCGTGGGACTCGCTTAAGGCTTTTGATATGATAGACGGAGAAATCAATGATACATTTGAGTGTTGGCAAAAGTACAATGAAATTTGCCGAGAGATTGCAACACAAAATGGTGTTTCTCTTCGGGAATTGGATAAAGCATTGTGGCAATATAATGGTGAAACTAAATGACAGATACTTTTTACTTTGCATACCATTATTGAATTAATACTGCTCCACTGGCCTTGGGAAATTGAAAATCACAGCAAACCCTTTTTCACCCCCTCCAACCTTTCAACCACACACCCAGCTACAGTCCCGTAAGGAATCTCCACTCCCAGCAGCGCCCCCATATCCTTTTCCCAACTCCCCTCCAGAACTGCTATCCCCTCAACCATATCCTCATGTGAATACACCCTCCCGTACAGCCCCAGTTTCCTGTTGATCAACCCCAGGTCAGGCTCAACCCCCTTCCCCAGCAAAAACCACAAATCGTACAGATCCCTTGCCTTCCCCCTTACCAGTAGCGCCCGCACTTTTTCAGCAAAAATGTCACCAAGAGCCATCGAACTAATAATAAAAGTCCTCACATCATCGTATTCCGTATTCACCGGCACCCTGTCTTCGGCAACCTCCTCGCCCCTCAAACTAACATCTACCCTGACCAATCCTTTAGTAATATTCCTTCCATCATACAGCGGTCCCCTATAACTTAGAGCAAAACCAAACCCCGACCTTGACATTCTCTTATTCTTGAGTTCGGTCTTGATACCAAAGTATTCAAGTTCCTTTGCAGCAGTTTCCAGGACGCTGTAAGCTTCATCTTCATCCAGTGAAGAGTTAAAATCAAGGTCTTCGGAATACCTCGGTGAACCGTACACTATCCGCAGGCATGTGCCGCCCTTGAAAATAAGACCAAAATTTCTCGAATACAGGAGACTGAGGTATGCGGCCTGGATATAGTCCCTCTCCTGGGTGAATAGCGACACCCTGTTCTTATGTGCAAGTTTTTCGATCTGCTTTCTTGTGAGCATCCTATGTTTCCCTCCATCCCAGCAGTTCCCGCTCTCCCAGGTTTACGTTCACCCTCCACTTCTTATCCCATACCCTGCTCTTCGGTCTGGCTGGGTCGAGCTTGACGTATTCACGGGAAGCGCAATTTACGAGGGCATCCGCATCAGTACCAAATCTTTCAAGCAGGTACCCTAATCTTGAACACAGGCTTCTGTTATTCATATCAATGGCGAACCGGAAAAGCCTATCCAGTTCGATACTGTCCTTTGCATTATAGACCGCCTTGGCAACCTCGGATACTCCACCGGCATTGTCAGGAAGGTCAAGACTGTCGATGATGGCCTTCTCCTCTTCGGCAATGAGGAAATCAAGGTCACCTATCCTTTCTTTCCTGTATCCGAAAAACTTATTCGGGTTCACCAGCACATATTTGAACCTGAAGCCATTGAACTCCACTTTTGCCTTTTTCCTTGTGGACGCAAGGAAGACCATGGCCGGGACCTGCTCTGTAAAGCCATAGAAGTTCAGGGCACTCCAGTAACTGACGTATGAAGGATAAACGATATGGGATGCAATGAAAAATGGATTGGAAAGCACACGCTCGGGCTCAAAGCCCAGCAGGAGGTACTTGCCCTTTTCGATGGACCTGATAAATCCCTTGTCTTCAAGCCCGTGGATATAGGTATAGGCTTTCCTGAGCGGGATATTCAATATACCTGCCAGGTCACGGACTGTGAAATAATACAGTTCTTTGTTGAATAGGGTTTTAATGATGTAATTTGTGGAAAGATTTCCTGGATAATCCATGTAATTATATACACGATTTACATTAATAAAAAGTTAACCCGGATGTTGTAGGAAGGTAATATTATCATTCAAACCTCTCCCTTAACCTTCTCATCAACCCTTATCCCGGAAATTTCAGTCTCAGGATAATTCCCAGTCTCATCCTTCTCAGCAGACTTCACCATATCCCACACCGTCAACAGCCCCACCGAAACCCCATGCAGCGCCTCCATCTCAACCCCGGTCTTGCCTACCGAGCGCACCTCAACAACAGCACCCACCCTGTCATCACCTACTTCAAAGTCCACATCCACATGGGTGATAGGTATCTGGTGGCACATGGGTATGGTATCCCAGGTGCGCTTCACAGCCTGCACCGCCGCAATCCTCGCAGTATCCAGCACGCTGCCCTTTTCAACAGTACGGCTCCTGATCGCCTCAATAGTGGCAGGTTTAAGCCTGATATATCCCGAAGCCACTGCCCGCCTGGTGGACTCGCCCTTTTCGCTAATATCCACCATCCTGGCCCGGCCTTCGTGTATGTGTGTAAAAGTTCCGTCCATGTTCAATCAATCCTTTTTATCAGAGACTTTTTATTATTTTCTGGGACGATTCGAAAAACCGCAGAGAGCGCAGAGGCACGCAGAGTAAAATAACGCCCCTCTGCGAACCTCTGTGTCCTCTGCGGTGAATCTTTTTTGCCATGATCGCTTATCTGGAATAAATTAAAAAGTAACTCATTCAATCTTTTCAATCAATCCTGATGTGCTTTCGCTGCTGGTAATCCTCCAGTGCATTTACTAGGTCGGCAGAAAGTGCCTCCGCCTCTTCCAGATTCAGTTTCAGTACTGTCTCATCCTCACCATGCCGCACCACCAACCTCACCCGGTTGCGTTCCAGTTCTACTAACAATTCCCTCATTATCTAACCTCCTGTTTAAATCTTCATAGCAGCCGGGATTTTATCTATCACATCGGTTGCCGTAAGCCCGAGCCCCAGTTCATCATACACTATATCGCCTGATCGCCCGCAGATGTATGCTGCCGCTGCCGCAGCTTCGATTCCTGTGTATCCGGCAAACAGCGCCCCTGTGATACCGGCCAGCACATCCCCGGTGCCGCCAACTGTCATGCCGGGATTGCCTGTAAGGTTGACTCTGTTGGCCTGGCCGTCAGAAATAATATCTTCAGGGCTTTTCATCAGGGTAACGACACCGTTCTCCTGCGAGAACCGGTTAACAAGACCAATTCGCGCCTCCCGGTCAACAGGAATATCTTCACCACTTAAATTTTTGAATTCACCTGCATGAGGTGTTATTATCATATTACAGCCATACTGTTCCAGTGGCTTTTCAAGGGCAGCCAGTGCGTCGGCATCAACCACGACCTTATCACACAGCCGCAGGATATCACGCACCGCCGCAGCCGTCTCATCATCCCTGCCCAGCCCCATGCCTATCACAACCACATCGTGGGCCTTTATCAGTTCTTCCAGCACAGGGATATCCTTTTGATGCAGTCGTTCTTCAGAGAGTTCCCTGACTATCAGGTTAGGTGAAAAGGATGCAATGATCTCTGAAACGCTCCTGGGCGCTGCCACAGTTACAATATCGGCCCCGGTCCTAAGTGCGGCCATTGCTGCCAGGGCGGGCGCTCCACTGTATGCCCCGCCGCCGATCACCAGCACACGACCACCATCACCTTTATGGCTGTCACGACTGCGCCCGCTCACCAGTTTCACGTCACCTACACCCACTACAGTTTCTGCTTCCGCTGGGATGCCGATATCTGCCACTGCGATCTCGCCCACGAACTCCTGGTTTTCCACCTTTATCAAACCCGGTTTTGGCAAATAGAAAGTAGTGGTCACATTGGCGTATACTGCCTTTTCAAACTGGCCGCCGTCCGGGTCCATACCTGAGGGGACATCCACAGATACTACTTTTGCTTTTGAATCGTTTATCAGGTCAATGGCAGTATTTTCAGGCTCCCTTATGTGACCCTTGATACCGGTGCCGAACACGGCATCCACTATCACGTCACATTCTGAAAAATATTCAGGTTTAAGTCCGGATACATCATTTACTTCAATTACAGGTATGCCCGTCCTTTTGAGAATGGAACAGTTCCGGGCAGCTTCCGGGGTCTTGATCTCATCCGACCTTCCCAGGAGCAATACCGTAACCTCATAGCCTATCAGGTGCCTGGCAGCCACAAATCCGTCCCCGCCATTGTTACCGCGGCCGGCCACTACCAGTACACGCTCCCTGGTAGGAAGGTTCGTCACTTCTGCCGAAACTGCAGAACCTGCATTCTCCATCAACTGGAGCGGGATCAGGCCCAGTTGCGCACAGTTAGTATCCAGTGCATCCATTTGTCTGGAAGTAATGGTCCTCATTGTTTGAAAATCCTCCATTGATCATAAAATACTATTATTTTACATATTTTACATATATGACATTATATAAAGCAGTTTTTTGGTCATACACATTTTTTGCCATATTTGCCATATAATAGACCAAACTTATATATTGAATAAGTATATTTCAAGCAATAATTTTATTTAAAGTTAAAATATGGGACATTAATATGCATCTAATGGTCACAGAAAAACACAATACGGCAAAGAGAATAGCCTCGATCCTGGCCCCAAAGAAACCCAAACAGGTAAGGGTAAGCGGAGTTGACACGTACCAGTGGGATGGCACTGTGGTAATGGGGCTTAGCGGTCATATTGTTTCAGTGGATTTTCCAAAGGAATACAATAACTGGCAAAAGGTTGACAGCAGGGAACTGGTAAATGCCGAGATAATCACAACGCCTACCCAGAGGAAGATCGTAGCGGCCCTGCGTAAGCTGGGCAAGGAAGCGGACCATGTTTCCATTGCCACTGACTACGACAGGGAAGGGGAACTGATAGGCGTTGAGGCACTACGTATAATTGAGAAGGTCAATAAAGGCGTTACTGTTGACCGTATCCAGTACAGTACTATTACAAAAACAGAGATAGAGGCGGCTTTTTCCAACCCTGTTCCTGTAGATTTCAACCTGGCGGCCGCGGGTGAGAGCAGGCAGGTCATTGACCTCATCTGGGGTGCGGCACTGACCAGGTATATTTCCACAACAGCAGGCAGGCTGGGCAACCAGTTCCTGAGCGTGGGGCGTGTCCAGACCCCGACACTGGCACTGCTGGTTGACAGGGAAAAGGAACGGATGGCCCATGTGCCAAAACCGTACTGTGAGATATTTGCCACCCTGGTGGACGATATAGAGTTCCAGGCAAAGCACAAGGCAGGACGTATATGGGATAAAGATGAAGGGCGAAAGATATTTGACAAACTGGGCGATACTGCCATTGTCACAAAACTGAAAAAGGATGAGAAAATAGACAGTCCACCCACACCCTTTAATACAACGGAATTTATCAGGGCGGCCAGCAGTATCGGTTTTACTGCATCCAATGCCATGAGGATAGCAGAGAACCTGTATATGGAGGGTTTCATATCCTACCCCAGGACAGATAATACAGTATATCCTGCAAGTATTGACCTGCGGGAGCTGATACAGATCATTGGCAAGGGGCCGTTCAAGCTATATGCTGAACACCTGCTGGAATTACCAGGATTACAACCCACAAGGGGAAAGAAAGAAACAACTGACCATCCCCCTATCATGCCTGCATCCTATGTGGAGAGATCCAAGCTGAAGGATGATGAATGGAGGATATATGAACTGGTGGTACGCCGTTTTTTTGCCACATTTGCCAAGCCTGCAAGATGGGCTGTAATCCAGGCAGGGTTCGACATCTCAGGCGAGGAGTTCAAAGCCAGGGGGGCCACACTGCTGGAAGAGGGATGGCGCTGGTATTACCCGTACAATAAACCAGAGGATATGATACTGCCTGACCTGCAGGTGGAGCAGGTCCTCGTGGTCAAGGAAAAAGAGTTTTTGGAAAAAGAAACAAAACCACCTTCAAGATACGGGCAGGGCAGGCTCATAAAGGTCATGGAAGACCTGGGACTTGGCACCAAGTCCACCAGGCATGAGATCATATCAAAGCTCTATGCCAGGGCATACGTCCACGGCAATCCCTTACAGCCGACCAAGATTGCCATAGGGGTTATCGAATCACTGGGAAAATATGCTGATACCATCACCAAACCAGACATGACTGCCGCCCTTGAGGGTGACATGGACCTGATAGCAGAGGGCTCCAGGACAGAGAAAGAAGTGGAAGATGAATCCAGGGGGATGCTTGATGCCGTCTTCGATGAACTGGCCAACAACAAGGAACAGATCACCGAGAGCCTGCGTACCAGTATGAGGGAGGACAAGATCATAGGCACATGCGAGAAATGTGCCAGTAAACTGATCATCAGGCGGTCCAAACGAGGCGGGCGGTTCATCGGGTGTACTGGGTATCCTGATTGTGATTTCTCACTGCCGCTACCCAAAAGCGGCCAGATAGTGGTCACTGATAAGCTGTGTGAAAAGCATGACATGAACCATATCAAGATCATTACCAAGGGCAAGCGGCCATGGGACCTGGGCTGTCCATACTGCAACTACCTGGAATGGCAAAAAAGCCTTAAGGATGAAGAAAAGAAAAGTAAGTAATATGATCGAACGCCTGGGCAGCGGCAGTCCTGTGCGCCTGTTCGCAGGGGGGCTGCATGGTGATGAATGGGAAACTACCACTCCACTGCTGGAAGGATTGACCCAACCCCTGACCGGGACATTGCTTGTTATGTCCAAAGTGTCTGGAAATGAGTACCTCAGCACACTGGACAGGGACTATTACACCCACTATGCTCCTCATTTGCTGGAGGCCATAAAGGAGTACCGTCCATGTATCTATCTGGAACTTCATTCCTATTCGAAGGATAACTTTTCAATACTGACAGGGGACGGCAGGTTCGAACGCCACGGCGTACCTGCATATATCGAGATCGAGGCCGGTGTGTTAATGGGTTCGGTGTCACCCCATATCAGGCGGGATCATTTCAGCCCCTATGACCTGTGCGTATCCTTTGAGATGCCCAAAAGGGCGTCAGGGCAATCCCTGAAAGTGATTGGACGGTTGCTTGACCTTGTGAAGGAATGCAGGGATAGGGAAGCTTTTGTCAGGTACATGAAGACACACTACCCTGAGCAGACAAAGGTTGCTGTGAGGAATTATCTCAGGTTCTACGGAGATTTGTATTAAGCAAAATACATGTGTCATCGGTTAAGAGTAATATTGTAATAGAACACGGATTGCACGGATGACACGGATGCGCGCGGATACGAAAATAAATCCGTGAAAATCCGTCAAATCCGTGTCATCTGTGTTCTATTTAAACTAAATTGGTTAATCATAAAAAATCATTGGTTCTTTGGAAAACAATACATATTGGGCCAGTCAAACTCCTTAACCGATGACTAATGAAGCAAAATACGTATCCACTTCAAAAAGCATGGTATTTTGAGCGGATTTACAGGATATTAATGTTGCTTCGTATCCTGTCGATCCTGTAAATCCTGTCTAATAATTGTTAAATTACCCTTGGATTTGAAGTGGATACCAAAATAATATAATCCTTTGATCCTATTATAACCTCAAATCATGGAGCAAAATACAATGAAAGGAAATGTCTGGAAATTTGGGAACGATATCGATACCGACGCCGTCATACCTGGCAGGTATCTTACCATCAATACGCAGGAAGAACTGGCAGAGCATGCTTTTGAAGGTGTAAGACCAGAGTTCGCAGGTGAGGTCAACCCGGGTGACATCATCATCGGAGGTACCAACTTTGGCTGCGGCTCAAGCCGGGAACATGCACCTCTGGCACTGAAAGGTGCACAGGTGAAATGCATCATTGCCAGGAGCTTTGCCCGCATCTTTTTCAGGAATTCCATCAATATAGGTCTGCCGCTTTTGGAATGCGCTGAGACGGACCGCATCCGGGAAGGGGATGAACTTGACGTGGATATTGCATCAGGCATCATTACTAACAAGACCCAGAACGAAACCTACCAGGCTACGGGCCTGCCTGGTTTCCTGCGCGGTATAGTGGATGCCGGGGGACTTATCGAATACACCAGGCAGCAGGTGAGCGCATGAGCCAGTA
>JAUVLO010000005.1 GCA_030600695.1 Methanosarcinales archaeon
AAAAACCTGTTGATAATTCAAGTGGCATCACACGCAGTGGCAATCGTAATTCAACCGGCTGTGCCGGTGGACACATTGTAAAAGCAGGCTCAAGTAATAATGTTGTTTACATGAACCTCCTTTTTTTTGCACTGTTTTTTATTGTGATAATTGTTACATCGTACCTGATAATGAAAATATTGACTGCGATCTTCCAGTAAATTATTCGATAAATTAATTAATTAATGGATTCGGGACTTTTTATTATGTATGGAGGCCGTCCAGCAATCCACAAGTTCGGACAAAAGAAGAAAACCTTGATGTCCTGGATGAAATGATACATAAAGGCTGGCGGTGCTCAACAGAACTGTATGCAGGGATATTGAAAGCTATCAAGTAATTAGCAATGATCGAAGCTGTCAAAAAGCGACTTTATTTCCCCATTTTAAACAAGGGACTTAGAATGTACGATCCAATAACTACCAGGGTTGCCCCTGCCGCCGCCCGGACCCCGGCAGTATTGCCAAGATAAAACAACAATACCACAATTATCATCAGGATAGCTGCCAATCCAAGATATTTGATATTCCTGATCTTAGGATAATATAGCCTGCTGATCATAAGTATTGCTAATATTGACATTGCAGCCAGCAGGCCATGAGAAAAGAACTGCCACCCCCAATTATGGAACACCAGCACATACAGTGCCACACTCAGGCCGGAAGTAGTGATAGGAAGACCTACAAATCCGTCCTTTGCACTGATAGCATTGAAACGGGCCAGCCTCAGGATGCCGCATGCCAGAAAGGCTCCGCTAACGAAACATACCAAATAGTGGTACTGGGGTGCCAGAATGGCATATGCGATAACAGCAGGTGCCAGTCCAAAAGAGATCACATCGGCAAGGGAATCGAGATTTTCACCAAGGACACCATATTCCATGGCCCTTGCAATAGCACCGTCCAAACCGTCCGCAATAACCGCCAGTATGATCAGGATGGAGGCGTGGTAGACGTTTGAAGGGGACTGCACTACCATCAGGACGGCAGTAAAACCGAGTAGTGCATTTAATAGTGTCACCAGATCCGGCAGTTTTATCAATCGGTAAATGCTTTCATTCATTTCATCCACCTGCATGATTTCCGGAATCATTTTGACCAGTCGTGTTTCTTATTGCAATGGTAGATACGGCAGCTGTTACCCTGTCACCTTTATTGACCATCAGCGTATATCCGTCCGGGGGTGTGATATCCACCCGGCTTCCGAACCTAATCATGCCGATACGCTCACCCCTGGCCACACGGTCACCTACATTAAAGTACGTGTCGATCCTGCGGGTCACAGTTCCGGCTATCTGCACCATTTTGACCAATCCGTAATCCGACTCGATACAGATCAGGTTGCGCTCATTCCTGTGCGAATCCTTGAAAAAGGCGGGCAGGTATCCACCGTCCTTATGTTTCATCTCCACGATCTTTCCACTGACAGGGGCCCTGTTGACATGCACATTGTATATATTCATGAAGATACATGCCGTGTTACCCCTGATATCCACAACTTTACCGTCAGCAGGTGATAAAATTACATCCTCGGGTCCTTCTGCTGTACGTTCAGGGTCCCTGAAGAACCAGATGAAACAAATATCCAGTATAAAGACAAGTGCGGACTCCTTTGCCAGTAGTGACGAATTCAATAAATAAGCAGCTACTGCCAGTGTCACTGCAACTGCGAACAGGCCCCTTACCAGGGTTTCGGTATTTCGGGCCAGAATGGTTAACCCCTCCTGATCAGCCTTAGATCCTCTCTTATCAGCTGCCAGAGATTGTCGATAAGGTCCAGGAGTTCAGGCAGCAGTCTAAGGACTGCATAGGCGATAAAGAACAGGGCGATCCCTGAGCCGCCTTTTGCAATAATGTGATGCCCTAAATAGAAACTGGCCGAGTCATGCAGGAATAATTCATTGCCCAGGATATTTACTGTCATGGGTCCGGTCCCGAACCAGTTGTAGCCATATGCTCCTATCACAAATGCATTTCTTATAATGTTGAGTACGTATATCACCGGGATCGAAGCCATCAGTGCCATGAAAATCCGTTTTTTCTCTGCTTTTATACCCAAGATGATCCCGAAGAACAGGGCTATGCTTTCGATGGCTGTACATGCCAGTATGATCTCTACCCTGTATCCTTCAAGTATTATCATGTTCCAGTCAAGCCTTTCTACAGGGAATCCTGCCATCTCTGCGAGCCAAAAGGTCTGGGAGGTCACTAGTGATATCAGGAAATGGTTCAGCGATTCGATTTCGGCGAAGGGGAAATAGAACAGGCATCCTACTGCCGTGATAGTAGTTACTACTGTTAAGGTCTTTTGCCTGTCAGTGGGGTTATCGTTTTGTATGCCTTTTCTTGAATCCTGGTATGTACCGAACATCAGGTGAGCTATGATAATGCATATGAATGCCACGACCAGGGTCAACAGTATCATTGTGAAGTCTCCTTCCTTGATGTAATATAGCGGTTGCAGTGCCCAGTATATGGCAAAAAATATCCAGCCTATGCTGCCAATGGGCATCCGGTACTGTTTTTGTTGTGATGGAAGTATGGATGCAAGTAGGAAGAATACCAGTGAGATCCATAGAAAGTAATTTGTCATGCTTTAAGTCCTTGATTTGTTACTGTATACTGTATATATAATCTTATAAATCATAGTCAATAACCTACTATTTGATAGATAACTTCGATAGAAGTTATCGATGGATGATTTCGATATAAATCATCGATAGATGACTTCAATAGAAATCATCAATACTAATGTCTTAACACTTTGATTTTCAGACAATAATAATTTAACCACTAGGATACAGAGCTTATATCTGATTATACTCTCTGTGTTCTCTGTGCCCTCTGTGGTTTATTGCTTATCACTTCTTGGAATTTGCATTTTATTAGTTAATATTGTTTGGTTTATAACTACATTTAACTATATATACTACTCCGCACAAGGTTAAGCAAAATTCCCACTAAACATTAATAAATTAGAAATTCTTATAACTCATAATCGCATATGTCCATGAAATATCGCTATCATATATCCCCTCAAAGCATGGAGGCAGTAAATGTTCAAGGCAATTATAGAATCTGAAAAACTCAAAGAAACCATTGAAGCCGTTTCAAATATTGTTGACGAGGCCAAGATCAACCTGACTCCTGACGGGATGTCGGTTAAAGCAGTGGACCCGGCCAATGTGGCAATGATCACCCTTAACCTGAAATCCGCCGCCTTTGAAGAGTTCACGGCTACCGATGGCGAACTGGGTGTGGACCTGAACAGGTTAAACGATATCCTGGGCATGGCTGAAAAAGCCGAGATATTGGAAATAGAACTTGATGAAGAAACCCACAAACTTGTGGTCGGGATGAGCGGCCTGACCTATAAGATATCGCTGCTTGACCCTGCTTCTATTCGCAAGGAACCAAAAGTACCCCAGCTTGATCTTCCTGCCAGCATTGTGCTGACCGGCAATGACCTGAAACGTGCCGTCAAGGCCGCTGAGAAAGTATCCGACCATATGGGCATGGGAATAGATGGCGAAATATTCTACCTTGAAGCAGAAGGTGACTCGGACCGGATGCGGCTTGATATGACCAAGGACCAGCTTATTAGTCTTAAACCCGGAGAAGCCCGTTCATTGTTCTCACTGGACTACCTTTCAGATATGGCCAAGTCAGCAGGCAAGGCAAGTGAGGTCACCATAGAACTGGGCAAGGATTTCCCAACAATGATCATTTTCCAGATCGCTGACGGGAATGGTGAAGTAAGATATCTCCTGGCACCGAGGATAGAATCTGATTAATATTTGCAATGGATGAAGCAAGACTATCTGAATATCCATTTTTAACAAAGGCAGCAGAATATGTTGCAGGCATGGATTCCACTATAGATGAAATCCTTGTATCACGCGGTTACGGCATGGCACGCAGCCGTGCTAAATCACGGGTCATCCAGGCCATTAAAGGAGAGATCAAAAATGAAGATATGGGACTGGACACACCTGAGCTTTTATCATATCCCATTGCCCGGATACTTGTTTCATGTATAGATGATGCTTTCCTGGTCAGGCGGTATGCTCTTGCAGAGGCAAAGTTTGCAAATTCCAGGATGGGAAAGGAAGATGATAATATACTGACCGAGATCGGCCAGGATTTCAACATCAATGCCAGTATTGCCGAAAAAGGCTTCATGATACATTTTACAGATTATATCAGGGGAGCCGCAGGAATGCGGGCGCTGAAGTGGAAGCTGGTGAACCGCAGGCTGGAATCCGGATACGTGAATATTACCAAGGAACAGTATGCCAGGCTGCTGCAGGAGGCCATCAGGGTCCGTATCGTAAAAGCACTGCCACTGGATGTGCCAGATATGTTCTGCCAGGCCATGGCTGATGATATCAAAGATATCAAGACCTGCCTGGAAGAGATCAAGAAGGAGTTTGATGAGGAAGGTTTTGGCCAAGTTGAGCCTGGAGATTTCCCTCCATGTATCGTACATCTCCTATCCAGTGCCCAGGGCGGAGTCAACCTTGCCCATTCAGCCAGGTTTGCCCTGACATCCTTTTTGCTGAACATCGGCCTGTCTGTGGACCAGGTAGTACAAATGTTCAATGTCTCACCTGATTTCAATGAGGAGATGACGCACTACCAGGTAGATCATATTGCGGGCTCTACAGGCACTTCCTACAAACCACCATCGTGCACAACCATGATCACGTACGGCAACTGTTATAACAAAGATGAAATATGCAGAAATATTGGGCACCCTCTTAGCTATTACAGGAAGAAGAAAAAAATCCAGGCAGAAAAATTGTCTGAAAGCAACAAACCCGAAGGCAACAAACCCGAAAGCAACAAACCCAAAGGCAACAAACCCAAAGGCAACAAACCCGAAGGCACCATACATGAAAGCACCATGCCTGAAGATTCAAGTGTAAAGAGTGAGGATATAAGTAACAGAAGATAAAGTTATATATGCAACAGTTAACTATCATTATTAAAGTTAGGTGGGTTTTATAAAGTTAGATACATAATATGTCAAACAAAAGAAAAGTTTAAATCCAATGTATTCTTTAATAGAGCGGTACGCCTGCATAGTATCCTAAAGTACCACATCCAAATCGGTGAAGAATTGTTCGGTAGAAAAAATTTATGCCTAAATTTTATAAGAGGTTTAGATATAGCTACCGCTATTCATCAATGGGCTCGTAGCTCAGACAGGCAGAGCACCTGGCTTTTAAAGTGTATGGAAAAGACCCATGCATTGGAAGATACCAGATGGTCGGGGGTTCAAATCCCTCCGAGCCCGTTTTTCACACATTCAAGGGGATGAATTAAATAATGAAAGGTTCAAACAAATTCAGCTTATTAGATCATAATTTAGTGCCACACCACCAATTACTGTCAGAGAATGAGGCAAGCCAGGTTTTAAAAAAATACAACATCAATAAAGAACAATTGCCAAAAATTAAGGTCAAAGAACCGGTGATCCAGGAAATAGGGGGCCAGGTCAGTGACATAGTCAAGGTTATACGAACCAGCCAGACTGCGAGAGAGGCCGAATTCTACAGACTGGTAATTGAATGAGCAGACAGATGAACATAAAACTGTCAAAAAACCCGTTTTACTTAAACCAGGAAGGTGCAAAGCTGTGTTAAATAGAGAAGTATTATCCAGGGCATACTTTACCCGTGATAAAATAGTCCGACACCATATAGATTCGTTCAATGATTTTTTAGATTATGGAATGCAGAAAGTCATCAGTGAACAAGGGGTCATAGAGACTGATATAGAAGATACTTATGTGAGACTCGGAGAGATCAGGGTTGGCAAGCCTTTGGTAAAAGAAGCCGACGGTGCCCAGGATATGCTATACCCTAATGATGCAAGATTAAGGGATATCACTTACTCAGCCCCGATACATCTTGAGATGACCATTGTCCAGGGGGATACAGAACATGAACCAGTGGAGGCCATTGTCGGTCAGCTTCCCATAATGCTGATGAGCAAGGGCTGCAATCTGGTCGAGATGACCCATGATGAAATGATAGAGGTCGGGGAGGACCCGCTGGACCCTGGCGGCTATTTCATTGTGAACGGAACCGAGAGGGTCCTGATGACCCTGGAAGACCTGGCCCCCAATAAGATACTGGTGGAGTTCGAGGAACGTTACGGTGACAGGATCGAGGTTGCCAAGGTGTTCAGTGAACGCAGGGGATACAGGGCACTGGCCGTGGTCGAACGTGGCCGTAAGGCCATCATAGAAGTAAGCTTCCCTTCCATTTCAGGACGTCTGGCTTTTGTTACATTAATGCGGGCCCTTGGAATTGAGACTGATGAGGATATCGTGAACACAGTGTCATACGACCCTGAAGTAGTGAAGTTCATGATGGAAAACCTGGAGGAAGCCGAAGCCCATACCTGTGAAGAGGCTGTGGAAAAAGTGGGTAACAGGGTTGCCGCCGGGCAGACAGGGGAATACCAGATAAAACGGGCAAATTATGTGATCGACAGGTACCTTCTGCCGCACCTGGGTAATGAACCGGAGCACAGGATCGTGAAAGCCCAGTACCTGGGCCGTATGGCAGAGGCTTGCTTTGAACTGGCACTGGGACGGAGACGTCCGGATGATAAGGACCATTATTCCAATAAACGCCTCAAACTCAGCGGTAACCTGATGGAAGACCTGTTCAGGGTATCTTTCAACAGGCTGGCAAGGGATATCAAGTACCAGCTTGAGCGGGCAAATATGCGTAACCGTGACCTCAATGTGATCACTGTGGTAAGGGCTGATGTCCTCACAGAGAGACTGGGCCACCCGCTGGCTACAGGTAACTGGGTCGGAGGCAGGGCAGGCGTATCCCAGCTCCTGGACCGTATAGATTACATGGCATCCCTTTCACACCTTCGCAGGGTGATATCTCCCCTTTCCAGGGCACAGCCCCATTTCGAGGCAAGGGACCTTCATCCCACCCAATGGGGCCGCATATGTCCATCGGAAACGCCCGAAGGACCTAACTGCGGGCTGGTGAAGAACTTTGCCCAGATGGTAGAGGTATCGACCGATGTGTTTGATGTAAAGGGATTGAAACAGACACTGTATAACCTGAATATAGAACATGTAGCACCACATATCATGAACCTCGAAGAAAAACATGGCACCTATGCCACTGAACTTGAAGCTATGGAAGATGAAGCTGAGTACAGCGGGGGGGCGTGAATCCATTGAATAAAACAAGAGTATTCTTAAACGGGGAACTGCTTGGTTATCATGACAATCCCGAAGAACTGGTCAGCAATATCAAGCAAATGCGCAGGGCAGGTACAATACCTATACAGGTAAATGTGACCTACTATCCAAATACTCACGAAATAATTACAAATAGTGATGATGGCAGGGCCAGAAGACCGGTTATTATTGTTGAGAACGGGAAAACCCTGTTAACAGAAGAACATATGGAGCAGCTAAAGAACAGGGAGATCGAGTTCGATGACCTGGTCAAGATGGGATTAATTGAATATCTTGATGCCGAGGAGGAAGAGAACTGTTTCGTTGCCGTGAACGAAGCCGATATTACACCTGAACATAGTCATCTTGAGATCGACCCGTCCCTTATACTTGGTATCTGTACTGGCATGATCCCATTCCCTGAGCACAACGCCTCACCCAGGAACACAATGGGTGCAGGTATGGTAAAACAATGTCTCGGTATGCCGGTAGCCAACTTGAGGCTGAGACCCGATACCAGGGGACATTTGATGCATTACCCACAGAAGGCAATGGTGCACACCCAGACCTCGGATGTGATCGGGTTCGATGAAAGGGCAGCAGGCCAGAACTTCGTGGTTGCTGTACTTTCTTATGAAGGATATAATATTGAGGATGCCCTGGTCGTTAATAAAGGTAGTATTGAGCGGGGTCTTGGAAGAAGTCATTTCTTCAGGACACTTGGAGGCGAAGAGAGACGCTATCCCGGAGGCCAAGAGGACAAGTTCGAGATCCCTGACCAGGAAGTGAGGGGGGCACGCGGACCTGAAGTGTATTCCCAATTGGATGAGGACGGCATCGTCAATCCCGAGGTCATTGTAGACCACAATGATGTGCTTATCGGGAAGACCAGTCCACCCAGGTTCCTTGAAGAGCCCACTGAACTGGGTCTTAGCCCCCAGCAGAGGAGAGAGTCCAGCGTTACCATGCGTTCAAATGAAAACGGCATTGTGGATGCAGTTATTCTTACCGAGAGTATGAACGGAGCCCGGCTGTCGAAGGTCAGGGTACGGGACCAGAGGATCCCGGAACTGGGCGACAAGTTCGCATCAAGACATGGACAGAAAGGTGTACTTGGACTGATAGAGCCATTTGAAGATATGCCATTCACAGAATCAGGTATGGTACCCGATCTTGTGATCAATCCCCATGCCATCCCCTCAAGGATGACTGTGGCCCATGTGCTGGAGATGATCGGAGGCAAGGTGGGCAGTCTTGAAGGCAGGCGTATCAATGCCACTCCCTTCTCAGGTGAATCCGAAGATGACCTGAGGCTTGCCCTGAAACGTGCGGGTTATTCCCATACAGGCAAGGAAGTATTCTATGACGGCAAAACTGGAAAGAAGGTCGAAGCTGACGTGTTCATTGGCGTGATCCTTTACCAGAAGCTCTATCATATGGTGTCATCAAAGATCCATGCCAGGAGCAGGGGTCCGGTGCAGGTGCTTACCAGGCAGCCCACAGAGGGCAGGGCCAGGGAAGGCGGCCTCAGGTTTGGTGAGATGGAACGTGATGTGCTTATCGGGCACGGTGCGTCCCTTACCCTGAAGGAAAGATTACTGGATGAATCTGATAAGGTGGAACAACTTGTTTGTTCACATTGTGGTATGGTAGCTACCCAGGACAAGAGGAGGAACATGGTGTTCTGTCCCAACTGCGGTGCAGAGACCGGAATATATACTGTTGAGATGAGCTATGCATTCAAGTTATTGCTGGATGAGATCAAGTCACTTGGTGTTGCTCCCAGGCTTATTCTGGAGGATGCAGTTTAGAGGTGATAATTATGTTTAAAACAGTTCCAAAGCGAATAAAAGAGATCAGGTTCGGGCTTATATCACCCAAAGAGTACAGGAAGATGAGTGTGACCCGTGTAATTACTGCTGACACGTACGATGACGACGGATTCCCAATAGAGATGGGCCTAATGGACCCCCGGATGGGTGTTATCGACCCTGGTCTTCGCTGCAAGACCTGTGCAGGCAGGGCAGGGGAGTGTCCGGGTCATTTCGGACATGTAGAACTCATCGCGCCTGTCATCCATGTAGGTTTTGCAAAATTGATACGCAAGATATTAAGGGGCACATGCAGGGAGTGCAGTGCACTGCTTCTGGATTCTAACCATAAAAAGAAATATCTTGAACAGATCAGGACAATGAGGAAGATGGGGCAGCCAATAGAGGATATCACCAACGAGGTATTCAAAGAGGCAAGGAAGCCCAAGATCTGCATGTATTGTGGTGCCAAACAGCTTGATGTAAAAGTAGAAAAACCATCCACCTATGTCGAAAAGATGGGTGATCACGATCATAAGCTAATGCCTTCTGATATCAGGGTGAGACTTGAGAAAATATCCAACGAGGATATCGAAGTCATTGGCATGGACCCCAACAACGCCAGGCCCGAATGGGTAATATTGACCGTACTGCCGGTACCGCCAGTGACCATGCGCCCAAGTATTACGCTTGAGAGCGGGCAGAGGAGTGAGGATGACCTCACCCATAAACTGGTGGATATTATCAGGATCAACCAGAGGTTCCAGGAGAACCGTGAAGCTGGTGCGCCTCAGCTTATCATTGAGGACCTGTGGGAATTGTTACAGTACCATGTGACAACATTCATGGATAATGCGGTATCAGGCGTACCCCCTGCCAGACACCGTTCCGGAAGGCCGCTGAAAACCCTGTCCCAGAGGTTGAAAGGTAAGGAAGGCAGGTTCAGGGGCAGTTTGTCAGGCAAGAGGGTAAATTTCAGTGCAAGGACTGTCATTTCACCTGACCCCAACCTGAGCGTCAGCGAAGTGGGCGTTCCACTATCCATTGCCATGGAAATGACCATACCTGTCAACGTGACTACCCGTAATATTGAAGAGGTGCGTGAATATATCAGGCGGGGGCCTGACAACCATCCGGGTGCCAATTATATAGAGCGCAGTGACAGGCGCAGGATCAAGATCACTGACATTAATCGCGAGGAAATGGCAGAGACCATCGAGTTAGGATGGAAGATCGACAGGCAGTTGAAGAACGGGGATATTGTGTTATTTAACAGGCAGCCTTCATTGCACAGGATGAGTATCATGGCACATAATGTCAAGGTACTGCCTCACAAGACTTTCAGGTTGAATCCTGCCGTATGCCCGCCCTATAACGCTGACTTTGACGGTGACGAAATGAACATGCATGTGCTCCAGACCGAAGAGGCAAGGGCAGAGGCAATGATGCTTATACATGTACAGGAAAATATCCTATCTCCCAGGTTCGGCGGTCCCATCATTGGCGGAATACATGACCACATCTCTGGTATGTACCTGCTGACCAGGGGGGACAGCAGACTCAGTAAGAGTGAGATACTGGACATGCTCAGCAAAACCAAGATAGAAGAGTTATCCGAACCGGCAGGTGAAGTGGACGGCAAGCCATACTGGACCGGAAAACAGGCAGTCAGCCATATTCTGCCGTCCGGATTGAACATGGCATACAGGGCCGGGATATGCGAGAATTGTGATACCTGTAAGAAGGAAAACTGTGACCTGGACGCTTATGTGCTTGTTAAGGACGGCCAGTTATTGAGCGGTACTATTGAAGAAAAAGCCGTGGGCGCATTCAAGGGATTGATAGTTGACAAGATCATCAAGGATTATGGTTCGGCCAGGGGACTGCAGTTCATCAATGATGCCACTATGCTCGGAATAAAGGGTGTTATGCATTACGGCTTCAGTTTCGGGATCAGTGATGAAGATATACCTAATGAGGCCAGTATCCAGATAACTGAATTGCTGGGTGAAGCCGAGGATAAGGTCATGAACCTGATCCTGGTTTATAATGAAGGAAACCTCGAACCTCTGCCAGGCAGGACCGTGGATGAGACACTGGAACTGAAGATCATGCAGGAGCTTGGCAAGGCAAGGGATACAACTGGTAATATTGCCGGTAAATACCTTGGCCTGGAAAATGCTGCTGTGGTCATGGCAAAATCAGGTGCAAGAGGTTCCATGTTGAACTTGACCCAAATGGCAGGATGCGTGGGCCAGCAGGCTGTGAGGGGCGAACGTATCAGGCGGGGTTATGCCGGCAGGACACTTTCCAATTTCCATACCGGTGACCTGGGTGCGGCAGCTCACGGGTTCGTGAAGAACAGTTATAAGAGCGGCCTTTCACCCACTGAATATTTCTTCCATGCCATTGGCGGCAGGGAAGGCCTGGTGGATACGGCTGTCAGGACATCCCAGAGCGGTTACCTACAGCGCAGGCTGGTCAATGCGCTCCAGGACCTGGAGGTCCAGTATGACGGGACTGTGAAGGATACCAGGGGCATGGTTGTCCAGTTCAAATATGGTGAGGACGGTATTGACCCAATGAAAAGTGAATTCAGTAAGCCACAGGCCATACAGTGGATAATAGAATCTGTTACTTCAAAGGAGGTTAAATAATGGCAGTGAGCCAGAAGACCATCGAAGAGATGACCAGGAACCTGCAGCTGCCAAAGAACATCCTTGATACTCTTCATAAAGAGCTTGAAGAGACAAAAGTGACCAAAAAGCAGCTTGAGGAGATCATAAAACGGGTTATTGAAGGTTATGAATACGCCTGTATTGAGCCATGTGAGGCTGCCGGTGTGGTCTCTGCCCAGAGTATTGGTGAGCCCGGTACCCAGATGACCATGCGGACATTCCACTATGCGGGTGTGGCCGAGATCAATGTTACACTGGGCCTGCCCAGGCTGATCGAGATCGTGGATGCCAGGAAGAACCCATCTACGCCCATGATGTCGGTCTACTTGACAGAGGATTATGCCCATGACCGGGACATGGCCCGGAAACTTGCATGGAATATAGAGGCTACCCATATCAGTCACCTGGGCAGCTTGTCTACAGATATTACTGAAATGGCATTGGGCATCGAGCTCAATGAGAAAGTGATCAACCAGCGAGAGATCACACCAGAGGAAGTGGCAGGGAAACTGGAGGACGAATTGGGATTGACCGTGCTGATAGATGGTAATGTGCTTACGGTACGTCCGG
Source organism: Methanosarcinales archaeon (assembly GCA_030600695.1). Classification (GTDB taxonomy): domain Archaea; phylum Halobacteriota; class Methanosarcinia; order Methanosarcinales; family Methanocomedenaceae; genus Methanocomedens_A. The sequence continues at coordinate 12,317 of JAUVLO010000005.1, forward strand.
AGAACGAATCCTACAGGGAACTGCTCCAGCTGGGTAAGAACGTGGAGAACGTGACCCTCAAGGGAATAATTGATATCAAACGTGTGGTCATCAGGAAAGAGGATACTATTGACGAATATGTACTGTATACTGAAGGATCGTCACTGAAACACATTGCTGACCTGGATGGCGTGGATATGACCCGGTCCACCACGAATAATATCAATGAGATCTATGAAGTGTTCGGTATCGAGGCGGCCAGGAACAGTATTATAAAAGAAGCTACTGACACACTCCGTGAACAGGGGCTGTCAGTTGATGTACGGCATATTATGCTGGTGTCTGATATCATGACAGTTGACGGGGAAGTGAAGGCAATTGGCAGGCACGGCATCTCGGGTGAGAAGGCCAGTGTACTTGCACGTGCGGCCTTTGAGGTTACAGTGAACCACCTGCTGGATGCAGGTACAAGGGGAGATATTGACGAACTGAGAGGTGTGACCGAGAACGTTATTGTGGGTCAGCCTATTCAACTCGGGACCGGTCATGTCAAACTTCTGGCAGCAAAAAGAACTTAAATAATAAGACCCAGTAGATAAAAAAAATCATACAGGATGATATTCATGGATTTAGACTTCAATAAAATACTGAGAATCACGATCCAGACCGGAAAAGTATCGATCGGATCAAGGCAAACAGTGAAGGTTGTGGATAATTACCAGGCCAAGGTTGTAGTGCTTGCGTCAAACTGTCCCGCTGACGTACGGGACAGGGTTACAGGGAAAGTACCTGTGATCGACTTTCCGGGCATTGGCGTTGAACTGGGTACGGTCTGCAGCAAACCGTTTGCTGTTGCGGCAATGGCTGTGGAAGACCCGGGTGACTCGAAAATATTAGCAGCAATAAAAGGATAAGGGTGTATAATTGAGCGAAGTTAAACTCTCCACCGACGGGATACGGTACATAGCATTGTTCGAGAGTACCACAGGGGCCACTGCCAGGGATTGTCTACTGGATGATGATAACAACAGGGTGATATTTGTTGTTAAGACAGGAGATATGGGCATGGCCATAGGTAAGAACGGTGAGCATGTCAACAAGCTTGTAAAAAGTATTGGGCGACATGTTGAAGTGGTGGAGTATAATGACGACCCGGTTATTTTTATACAGAACCTGTTCCAACCGGCAAATGTCAATAACATAAAGATAGGATATAAGGGTGACAGACGTATAGCTTATGTAGAAGTAAAAACTAAAGAGAAGGGTCTTGCAATAGGGCGAAACGGAAAGAACATTGAAAAAGTGAAGGTTCTTGCCAAACGACATCATGATATAGATGATGTAACAATCCAGTAGCCTGCAAGAATTCCAGATAATTAATTTCACAGGAAGTATTATAATATGGGAAATGGAAAATATGCTGCCCGCAAGCTAAAAGATGACCGGGAAAATTTCAGGTGGAGCGACAGGAAATACCTCAGGCGCGCCCTGAAGCTTAATGTAAAAGCAGATCCCCTTGGAGGCGCTCCACAGGGAAGAGGTATTGTACTTGAGAAAGTTGGTGTAGAGGCAAAACAGCCCAACTCTGCTATCAGGAAATGTGTAAGGATCCAGTTGATCAAGAACGGACGGCAGGTCACTGCTTTCTGTCCTGGTGATGGTGCCATCAATTTCATAGATGAACATGATGAAGTGACAGTGGAACGTATCGGCGGCCGTATGGGCGGTGCAAAGGGTGACATTCCCGGTGTCAGGTTCAAGGTAACTGCAGTGAACGATATGAGTCTGAACGAGATGGTCATCGGGCGCAAAGAGAAACCAATGAGGTAGTTGTATGAACAAGATTTTCGATAAATGGGATACTACTGAAGTCCAGGTCGATGATATCAGCGTTGAGAGATATATCAACTTAAAGCCTGTTATGCTGCCTTATTCAGGTGGAAAACACGCCAGGCAACAGTTCAATAAGTCCAACCAGCACATTGTTGAGAGGCTCATCAATAAGATGATGCAGACCGAACGCAACACTGGCAAGAAGATGACCACCTACAGGATCGTCAAGGAGTCTTTTGAGATCATTAATAAGAAGACCAAGGAAAATCCAATCCAGATCCTGGTACATGCTATTATCAATGCCGGACCCAGGGAGGAAACGGTCAGGCTGAAGTACGGCGGGATCGCTGTTCCAAAGGCTGTGGACAGTGCACCCCAGCGCAGGGTGGATACTGCATTGAAGCTGGTAGCTGAAGGGGCGTATAAGTCTTCATTTAAGAAAAGGCGGCCTATCGAGGAAGCCCTGGCAAATGAGATCATAGCAGCCGCAAATTACGATGTCAAGTCCTATTCTATTAACAAGAAGGAAGGAAAGGAACGGGTGGCAAAGGCTGCAAGGTAATCTATAATATTGCGGCTTTGCCGCAATCATTTTTTTTTATATTCAGGGACGGAATCTTTTTTTTATTAATACGAAAACTTAAAAATTAAACGATTAGTAAAAATTAGATGATTGATAATAATTAAACGATTAATAAAAATTAAACGATTGATAATAATTAGACGATTAATAATCAGAATTGGAATTTATTGAGGAAACAGATATGGGACGAAGGAAAAAGATGGTTGAGCGCGTGACCGTGCTCATGAATGAACCTAAGAATGTCAGGAATATCGGTATAGTGGCACATATCGATCATGGAAAGACAACTCTTACAGATAATATCCTGGCCGGTGCCGGTATGATCTCAAAGGAACTGGCAGGCAAGCAGTTGTTCACAGATTCAGATGCGGAAGAGCAGGAGCGGGGTATCACTATTGACTCTGCCTGTGTTTCAATGGTACATGAGTTCGAGGGCGACGAATACCTGATCAATCTTATTGATACGCCGGGCCATGTGGATTTCGGCGGTGACGTGACCAGGGCCATGAGGGCCGTAGATGGTGCTGTAGTAGTTGTGGATGCAGTTGAGGGGACCATGCCACAGACCGAGACCGTGCTCAGGCAGGCTTTGAAGGAACATGTGAGGCCGGTACTGTTTATAAACAAAGTGGACAGGCTGATCAATGAGTTGCAAGTAGACTCCCAGGAAATGCAGATCAGGCTGGGTAAGGTCATCGATCATGTGAATAAGCTCATCAAGGGCATGAACGAAGAGAAATACAAGGCAGGATGGCGTGTGGATGCTGCCGAAGGCACTGTAGCCTTTGGTTCTGCCCTGTATAACTGGGCCATAAGCGTACCGTTCATGAAGAAATCAGGTGTCGGGTTCAATGATGTATATAATTACTGCAAGGAAGAGAACCAAAAAGAACTGGCAGAAAAATGTCCGCTCCATGAGGTTTTAAATGATATGATCATCCGGTTCCTGCCCAATCCCCTTACTGCCCAGAAGGACAGGGTGAATGTGATATGGCACGGTGATAAGGAATCCGAGGAAGGTAAGAATATGCTAAATGCCAACCGTGACGGTGATGTGGCATTAATGGTCACAAATATCTCATTGGACCCCCACGCAGGCGAAGTGGCCACTGGCAGGTTGTTCAGCGGTACACTAAAAAGAGGCATGGAATTGAATGTATCGGGTACTGTCAAGACGAACAGGCTGCAGCAAGTAGGTATTTTCATGGGCCCGGAAAGGCTGGAAGTGGAACAGATACCTGCCGGTAATATTGCGGCTCTAACCGGCCTGAAGGATGCGTATGTGGGTGCCACGGTATCGTCCAAGGATGACATGATACCTTTTGAAGCCATCCAGCATGCCAGTGAGCCTGTGGTCACAGTAGCTGTGGAAGCAAAGCACATGAAGGACCTGCCCAAGCTGGTTGAGGTGCTGCGGCAGGTGGCCAAGGAAGACAATACCCTGAAAGTTACTATCAATGAAGAGACTGGTGAGCACCTGATGTCAGGTATGGGTGAACTCCATCTTGAGGTTATAGGCCACAGGATCGAGCGTGATAAGGGTGTGGAGATCACTACCAGTCCGCCAATTGTGGTATATAGGGAAACTATACAGAAACATGCCGGACCGGTGGAAGGTAAGAGCCCGAACCGTCATAACAGGTTCTATATTGAAGTGGAACCATTGGATAGCAGTATAGTGGACCTTATTAAATCCGGTGAGGTATCCATGCGTATGCCAGAACTTGAGCGGCGTGAAAAGTTCATGGAGGCAGGGTTTGGAAAGGTTGAAGCAAAAGGCGTTACCCATATTTTTGAATCAAATATTCTCATCGACATGACCAAAGGTATCCAGTACCTGAGTGAGACCATGGAACTGATCATCGATGGTTTTGAAGAGGTTATGAAAGCCGGCCCGCTCACCAGGGAACCCTGCCAGGCGGTTAAGGTCACGCTCGTAGATGCAAAGCTGCACGAGGATGCAGTACATAGGGGTCCGGCCCAGGTGATACCTGCGGCAAGGCAGGCCATACAGGCAGCCATGCTTATGGCTGACGATACCCTGCTGGAACCGTACCAGAATGTATTTATCCAGACCCCACAAACCAATATGGGTGGAGCCACTTCAGAGATCCAGGGGCGAAGGGGTGTTATTAACAATATGTCCCAGGAAGGCGATATGACAATTATCGAGAGCAAGGCTCCGGTGGCTGAACTTTTCGGGTTTGCAGGCGATATCAGGTCTGCTACTGAGGGTCGTGCCATGTGGAGTACCGAGTTCGCAGGATTCGAGACATTGCCGGCAAGCCTGCTAAAAGAGATCGTGTTGCAGATACGCCAGCGCAAAGGATTGAAATCAGAAGTACCAAAAGCCAGTGATTTTGTAGGTCAGTAACCGGGCATTGAAAAGTAAATGGAATTAAGCTGCAATTGACACAAAGTTTAAAAGCAGTAAAATCTATAAGGACATTAAATCTACTATAAAGAAAATAAAGATTGGAGGATTAAATATGGCAGAGAAACCACATATGAACCTGGCTGTTATCGGTCATATCGACCATGGTAAATCAACCCTTGTGGGTCGATTGATGTATGATACAGGAGCCGTAGAGGCACATGTTATTGAGAAGTATAGGGCAGAGGCAAAGGCAAAAGGAAAGGAATCCTTCGCTTTTGCATGGGTTATGGACTCACTTAAGGAAGAGCGGGAAAGGGGTATCACAATTGATATCGCACACCAGCGGTTTGATACTGATAAGTATTATTTTACAGTGGTGGACTGTCCCGGTCACCGTGACTTTGTTAAGAACATGATCACAGGCGCATCCCAGGCAGATGCCGCTATCCTGGTGGTATCAGGCAAGGACAGTGTACAGGCCCAGACCAAGGAACACGTGTTCCTGTCAAGGACCTTGGGTATCAACCAGCTGATCATTGCGATTAATAAGATGGATGAGGTCAACTATGATGAGGCTAAATATAATAAGGCCAAGGAAGACGTCAGCGCACTGCTGAAGATCGTTGGATTCAAGCCCAGTGAAATGAATTTTATTCCAACATCAGCTTTTGAGGGCGATAACATTGCCAGCAAGAGCGAGAATACTAAATGGTATAATGGCCCGACAATCCTGGAAGCCCTTGACGAACTCAAGGAACCTGAAAAGCCCACCAAACTGCCGCTGCGTATCCCTGTACAGGACGCATATACCATCAGCGGTATAGGTACTGTACCTGTAGGACGTGTTGAGACCGGTATCATGAAGAAAGGTGAAAATGTTATCTTCCAGCCAAGCGGTGCTTCAGGCGAGGTCAAGTCCATTGAGATGCATCATGAAGAGCAACCTGAGGCAGTTCCCGGTGATAATATCGGATGGAACGTAAGGGGCATCGGAAAGAACGATGTCAGAAGAGGCGATGTATGCGGACACAAAAGCAAACCGCCAACAGTGGCAGAAGAGTTTACGGCACAGATCGTGGTGCTTCAGCACCCGTCAGCCATTTCAGCAGGATATACACCTGTGTTCCACTGTCATACAGCCCAGACAGCCTGTACACTTATGTCACTGGACAAGAAACTTGATCCAAAGACCGGTGAAGTGAAGGAGGAGAACCCGACCTTCATCAAGGCAGGCGATGCAGCAATCGTGACTGTGAAACCCACCAGGCCCCTTGTCATCGAGAATGTAAAGGAGATCCCGCAGATGGGACGCTTTGCTATCCGTGATATGGGCCAGACAGTAGCCGCTGGAATGGTCATCAGTATTAAGGCGAGGCCATAAGCCTCCCCCCTTCTTTTTTTTGGAGTTTATTTTAATGGCACAAAAAGCAAGGATACGATTATCCGGGACAAGTCCTTTATCACTTGATACCCTATGTGATCAGGTGAAGCGTATTGCAGAGAAGACAGGGGTCAACATTTCAGGTCCCATACCAATGCCGACAAGGAAATTGGTGGTACCATCCCTGAAAAGTCCTGATGGTGAGGGAACAGCCACCTGGGATCACTGGGAGATGCGCGTACATAAACGGCTTATCGACCTGGATGCAGACGAGCGGGCATTGAGACAGCTTATGAGGTTACAGGTCCCGAAAGATATCAGCATTGAGATTGTGCTGACTTCATAGTAAATTAATCTTTTTTCCACAGGGATTATTACGGGGGTAATTATACCCCTCGGTATTTATCCTTGAGTGGTGACCCAAGATTTTATTATTCTTCCATTCGTTTAATAATGTGGTGAATATAGTGATTATTGGTTTTCAGGTGAAAAATATCGAATCAAAATCCTTTACAGGTCCAGATGTGGTAAAGCATCAAAAAAACATTAATATTAATTTTGATATTAATATCAGGAATCCCACACTTGTGGTACAGAATACTCCGTTTGGAGAAAAACAGATAATCAGGCTGGAGTATGCCCTGTCTATCAATTACCTGAACCCAAATATTGGCTATATCAGGTTTGAAGGTTCTACGGATTATTTCCAGGATGCTGACCTGGAAGCACTGCATAAACAGTGGACTGCCGGGTCTGCGCCGCCTGCAGTGCAAAACGAGGTGGCCAATACTATGGTGAGTAACTTATCACCTCTGGCGCTGACTATCTCGAAGACGCTGGGGCTACCGCCTGCTGTGCCGCTGCCTGCTATTAATTTCCAGGGTAAGCAGAAGAAGACTGAAGAGCCTACGTATTATCACGGGTGAGTAAGGGTTCTTTTGAGGTCTTGCAGCGTATAAAGTGTGAAGTTGTTCTGTACGGCGAACTCTTCTGCTTTTTTTGTAAAACCTGATTTTGATATTACGGTAAAGTGGTTGGTCCTGTCATTGATGTTCCAATCCACTGAGCTGGATTTATCCAGCAGGGCGGCAAGCACGTCAATACCGGTTTTCCTGTTCTGCCATTTGCATTCCCAAAAAAGGATATTCTTTGATTCCTCATTAAATGCAACTATGTCTATTTCGCTGCCCTTGCGCCACCACTTGCCGATTTTTGAAAATACTACCAATTAGTATTATTCTATTTAGTAGTATTTAAAATTTCAGGGTTTTATGTATATGAACTAAAAATCATCAATTTTAACCCACATGTAAACCAAAATTCGTTATTTTTAACCCACGTATGAATTAATATTCTATTTTTTCAATCCTTCAACCAGTTCCAGCACCAGCTTCTCAATCTCGTCCCTGACCTCCCTGTACTTTTCGATTGGCTGCCCCATGGGGTCGTCCAGCCCCCAGTCTGTGAAGTCTTTGAGAAATATGGTGGGGCAGGTCTCTTGTACCCCACAGCCCATTGATATTAGGTTGTCGTAGTTCCCCAACCGGGCAGGGTCGAGATGTTTCGGGCTCTGGCGGGAGATGTTAATTCCTTTCTCTGCCATAACCTCCACGGCCCCGGGTGCCACAAAGGATGCGGGCATGGTGCCAGCGCTGTGTGCTTTGATGATGCCATTGCCGTAGTGCCTGGCAAATCCTTCTGCCATCTGGCTGCGGCAGGAGTTGCCCACGCACAGGAATGGTACTTTTTTCATGACCTCCCCTATGGCGGCCGGGTTCAATAAATCTTATCTACTGGCCGGGATAAAACATATATTATGCCAGCTGAGAACAAGCTAGGGGATGACAGGCACGATAAGCTCAGGCAGAGGCGCAGGGAGTTCGAGCAGGCGTGCTGTGAGTATATGGATGAGTTCGGGTTCGAGTGGGTTGAGGAGTTTACGCTGAACGGGGCGTGATATTAAATCCCTGGTAATGGAACACAGATACAACAATAACGATTAGGAAACGGGTGGAACTTAGACATATTTAAGAAAAAATGACTTGCACTGCCAGTATACAAAGGTATTATGGAAAACTTTGAAATCATATTCCTTTGACTGTATCAATTCCATCAATACCACATACATCGTTAATGAACTCTTTAGCTGACATAAATTTCACATGCTCTTTTATTTTCATTTCCGTCAATCTTCTATTTGCTGTCACAAAATATTCTGCTTCGCCAGCAAAGTAACTGCAAATATGGGGTAGGTCATCAATGTCTGCTACAAAATACTTCCAATCATCAATAAAAACGCTCCATTCGAAATCATTGACCATTTCGGATGATGGTATGGACATCATGTAAAGTCTAACAAGAGAGGCAAAGTCTTTCCCCTTGTGTATTTTAAACCATGACAGTACTTCATCGATCAGATAGTCGCTCAGAACCACCTTGAGCTTCCCCTTCTTGATTTCCTGCAATATCAACTGGCTGTTGCTATTGGGCTGAAGGATGCCAGTGATAAAAATATTTGGTAACTATTCAGCCACCCTATAAACAGTTTACTTTTCAAAAAAAACACCTAAACCGAAAAATCAATATACTTTGACACCATATTAAATTAATATACTAAATACAACCAGATTTTTCCATTAATTTGAGGGGATTGATATGGAACGTGAAGAAATTCTTATAATTTATGAAGCTGGACCAGAAGCAGTTATCAATCAAATAGAGCAACAAGCTGCAATAATTGCCAAACTTGAAGAACGCGTCAAATCATTAGAGGAACGACTCAACAAAAACAGTCGTAACAGTAGTAAGCCCCCTTCAACTGATGCTTATGCAACTAAAAAACCCAAGCCAAAAAGTAGGCGTATAAAGAGTGGTAAGAAGGTAGGTGGTCAAAACGGCCACCCAGGAACAACATTAAGGATGGTTGATAATCCTGATGAAACCATGATCTATAATGTAAATGAATGTAGCAGTTGTCACACATCTCTTGAAGACGAAGAGGCTAAAGACTATGAAATAAGACAGACTTTTGACATACCGCCTGTCAGACTCTATTCGACAGAACACCGGGCTGAAAAAAAAACATGTCCAAAGTGCGGACACATAAACAAAGCTGAATTTCCAGATGATGTAACACAGCCCGTCCAATATGGTCCGCGACTAAGAGCTTTTGCAGTCTATTTGCATGATTACCAATTTATCCCTTATGATCGTAGTTGTGAGTTATTATCTGATGTCTATGGATGTGAAATAAGTCCTGCTACCTTGATTAGAGCTGAAAACGAATGTTTTGAAGGGCTGGAAGAATTTGAGAATATGGTCAAGGACGCCTTGCTACAATCTTCTGTTATCCATTCTGATGAAACAGGGATGAGAATAAATGGAATACGTCACTGGCTTCATGTAGCATGTACTGCTAACATGACATATTATTTCGCTCACCAAAAAAGAGGTTCTGAAGCTATGAATGACATGGATATTCTACCAAATTACGATGGTGTTGTAGTCCATGATTTCTGGAAAGCGTACTACAAATATCTCTGTGATCATGGACTTTGTGATGCCCATCTAATAAGGGAATTAATATTTATCTCTGAAAATTATGAACAGGAATGGTCCAAGGAGATGACGGATTTGCTTCTTGTTATCAAAGGATGTGTGGATGAAACGAGAGAAACGTCTGATTCCTTAACGACCGAACAGATTAAAGATTTTGAAACAATGTATGACTACATCACCAAAATGGGACTGGAAGAAAATCCACCGCCTTTGGATTTCGATACAAAACCAAAGAAGCGTGGTAGAAAGAAACAGACCAAACCGAAAAATCTACTGGACCGCTTCGTAGGCTATAAAGGCGATATTCTCAGGTTTATGTATGATTTTGAGGTACCATTTGACAATAATCAAGCAGAGAGGGATGTCAGGATGATGAAAGTACAGCAGAAAATATCAGGTACTTTCAGAAGTGTTCAGGGCGCACGTTCTTTCTGCCGCATTAGAGGGTACATTTCTACTATGAAGAAGAATAAGCTTTCTGTTATTGATGCAATTGGAGCTGTTTTCAATGGAAAGCCATTTGTTCCATTTATGGATAAGTGGATATTTTAGTTTCGGAACTGGAGAAACTAAATGAGTTGGGCGAAATTTGAGAAGGGCTGAATAGTTACAATATTTGTATCAAAATACGCGGTGAGCATATCCTTCCCATAGCTTTTTTCTTATATCCTTTATTTCAGTCAAAAGTTTATCAACATCTTTATTGGTCGATGGCAAAGCTGCGCTACCTTTTTTTTCAAGATCATTTAAAATAACTTCATTGACGGCTTTCTTTACAGCATACGTTATAAATTCACTTTTGCTTTTGAACTCGCCTGCCTTTATAAAACGATCTATTAAGGCAGATTCCTTCACCGGGAGCCTGACAACATCAACATTTGTGTTCATAATATAATGTTATTATGATTCATAGTATTTTAGTATTGTTTATTGGAGCACCTACACCAGTTCCTGCACGGCCTCGTGCAGTATCCGGCCCTCAAGACTACACAGAGTGAAATTTGATGCGAAATCTTTTCGGGACCACACCACACATTTATCACCAATCTTAACCATTTCCTTCCCCATGTTCTTAGCCATGGGCGCCGAAGCCACCATCGAACTCAGGGACGGCATGATAATCAAAAAACGCCTGCCAAAAGGCTACCGCCTCAAAGCCCTCGACAGCACCATCAGGCAGGAGCGCACCAGGGCAGAAGCACGCATTATCTCGGAATCAAGACGCAGGGGCGTACCCACGCCCATCATCTACGACATAGAGGACTTTGAGATAACAATGGAGTACATCGATGGGCAGAAGGTCAGGGACATCCTCACCCCGGATCTGAGCCGCCGCATAGGAACCGTAGTGGGCAAACTCCACAGTGCCGGAATCATCCACGGCGACCTCACAACCTCGAACATGATACTACACGACGACAGGGTGTACCTCATCGATTTCGGGCTCGCGTTCTACGACAACTCGGTAGAGGCCAGGGGTGTGGATGTCCACGTGCTGTTCCAGACATTTGTGAGCACCCACAATGACCATGAGACCATGAAAGAAGCCTTCACAGAAGGTTACAGCCAGACCTTTGCTGATGCAGGGCCTGTGCTTGAGCGGGTAACAGAGATAAAGGGGCGCGCCCGGTATGCATAAAATATATTTTGCCACCGGCAATGCCCACAAGCTCAGGGAAGCGCGCAACATCCTGGGTGCGGTCGGGTATGAAGTCGAGCATATCGACTGCGACTATCCTGAACTGCAGGCAGACGACCTTGTGACCATCTCAGCCTACGGCGCACAGTGGTGTGCCAAAAAACTGGACAAGCCGGTAATGGTAGATGACAGCGGCATATTCATCAAATCCCTGAACGGATTTCCCGGCCCCTATTCCAGGTACGCGGAGGACCACCTGGGCAACCAGAACGTCCTGAAACTTATGGAAGGAGTGGCCAACCGCAAAGCTGTGTTCAGGACAGTAGTGGGATACTGTGAGCCCGGCGGCGAGCCCCACACATTCACAGGTGAGGTAAGAGGAAACATAGCCTTTGAGGAGCGGGGGATGAATGGATTTGGCTACGACCCCATATTCCTGTACAAAGACAGCACCTTCGGTGAACTAAAAGACGATGAAAAGAACCGGATATCTCACAGGGGCAATGCCATGCGAAATTTTGCAACTTGGCTGCAGGAAAAATAGGATACGGTTCAGGGCCACAATCCGAACCGGTAATTTAACGCAAGTAACAGAATACCCATCAACACCCCACCGATCATGATAATTTTCGGGTCCATGTGGTAGGTGGTCTCATCAGCCTCATAATAACGCATAAGACCAGCCGATGACATCAGGCCGCTCTGTGACTCTTTCTTTTTACCCACTGTTATTCATCCTCCAATTCTATTATTTACCATTGTAGTGTCCTTAATTCTATTATTTACCGTAATTCATCCTTATTGCTTATCAAGGTATCTTAAGAACAATATTATAGCAATGCCTTAAGCAGGTCAAAGTCATGGACCATGCCCTTAAGTTTATTGTTGGCAGTGATCACCGGCATCTGGTCGATATTATTACGTTTCATCTTCCTGGCCGCATCGCTGATAGAAGTGCTGGGAACAGCGGAAATCGGTTCACTTTTTAGTTTCACTGCATCCTTTACCGAGCAGTCCGGCAGTTTGATCCTGGATACGCTGTAATACAAACTCATAGTATCACGCATGGATTCCCATGTCCAGGCATCATCATCCGAACCTGCAGACATATCAGAATGCTCAACAGAATCCTCGATAATGCTCATGTTGATCAGGTCTTTATCACAGATCACACCCAATATCTCTCTTGACTTATTCACAACAGGTGCAGCCTTAACCTCAGCCATTTCCATCATCATTCCCACTACGGAAATAGGCGTATTATCCCAAATAACGATAATTTGGCCATTAATAAAGTCCCCAATTGGGTCAGGAATGTTAAAACTGGCAATAGCACCGATAATATCCGCTATGGTGATCAGCCCCACCAAGGTATTCCCCTCCACAACCGGAAGTCTCCTGACCCCTGATTCGATTATTATCCTTGAAGCTTCCACAATGGATTCTTCTGCAGTAATTGTAATTGGGTCCCTTCTCATCAGGATTGCAAGCTGTTCCTCTTCCGGGTGCTTTAAAAGATCGGTCCTGGTCACAATGCCGACCAGATCACCGTTCTTGACCACAGGCACACCAGACACATGCTTTTTTTTCAGGATTTCCAGTACTTCATCCCTTGAACCAGGTAGTGTTGCAAAGGCAACATCCCTTATCATGATGTCATCAACTGTTGTAAAATTTGGCATTGATTTAGCTCTCCATTTTTGCTGTTGACGATATTTTACTATCTGGGCTTTTCCCCTCTGACAATCATTACAGGCACTTTTGAATTCCTTGAAACTTTTTCTGCCACGCTGCCCAGCAGGAACCTGTCAAGCCCTCTCTTACCAAGGGTGCCCATAACGATCAGGTCCGCCGGAATAGTTTCCGACAATTTTAAAATCTCTTCTGCCGGATGTCCTTCCACAACAAAGCATTCCACTTCAACATCTGATTTTTGTCCCTCTGCTTCCACTTTTCCGGTTGCTTCGCTGCCTTCCTTTTTCAATAGTTCATACATGTTCTCCCATGCCGCGTCCATGGGTATGGTGGCAAATGCACCGGTATCAACTACATATATGGCAGATATCCTGGCTTCGGAGATCTTGGCAAGCTCAACGGCATATTCAACAGCATTTTCAGAATATTTCGAACCGTCCGTTGCAAGAATTATGTTTTTAAACAATCTACTTTCCATGGATAATTCCTCCATTTATTATTGCTTTGATGTCGTCAGGTCTCCCCCTTCTAACAAGGCTGGCAACAGGGTCACTGCTGTTGGATAAGTTAGGAGACTTATTATCCAGCACCATGATAGTGGCCTGTTTTCCATCCACGATTGAACCGATATCCTCATCAGTCCCAAGTATTTTTGCTCCATTAAGCGTGCACAACTTAAATACCTGTCTGTCATCCAACCTGTAGACCTTAGACAGGAATTCCATTTCAGAGAACATATTGACCGAATTAAGCATAACATTGTCAGTACCAATCCCTACTGTGATTCCCATATCAAGCATCTTTTGTATGGGGGGATGCTGGGGTGAACCAACCCCGGTCACGAAATTCGACCTGGGGCATACAATTACGGGAATATGGGCATCAGCCAGGTCTTTAATGTGCGCATCCCCGGCATGGGTCATATGCACGATAAAGTCGGGCTTTAGTCCGATAGCTCCGGGAATATCTGACGTATCCTTCTCACCTGCATGTATGGCGAACAATTTACCTGCCTCATGTGCAGTGTGTACCGCCTCCTCCAGGATGTGGTACGGGACGTCATTAACACCACTAAAGCCCAGACCGCTGCCGATTCTAAGGAGTTCGTCAAGTTCACCGGCAATTGATCCGTCTGGCATTCCCGGCCTGCCCATGACCATGCCTGTAATGTCCTGGAAGGTGCCCAGGAGTTCGGATAGTATGGATGCACCTTTAATGCCGCCTTCCCTGAAGTCACAGAACATACATGTTCCGCTTAAGACCATATCCTCAAGGGTCCTAGCCATGGCATCCTTTAGTACGTTTTCTGGTGTGTTGTTGAGCACCCTGTGCTTGAGGCCGTGGGGAGGTTTTACAAGGCTGTCCAGATCAGAGACAGGCGGGTCCTTGAGAACAGCGTCGCCGATATGGGTATGGGCATTCACAAAACACGGTGCTGCCAGCCCGGTCAGGTGGGCATCCACCCGGGCGTCGGTTCCGACTTCCCTGATCACATTGTCTTTTATGCAGAGATATCCTTCAATAGGCTCAAGTTCATCACCGTAGAGAATGGTCCCGGATATGATCAGCTCTTCAGGCACTGTGGCTATTATGTCTCTTTTCATTGATATTTATTGTGTAACCTATAAGTTGTAATTCGCAATGTGGTATGTGAGATGAGAAATGTGAGATGTGAGATGTAGTGAACAGATATGATTGTGTATGAATAAGATAGATTTTGTTCATATCGGTGGTGGTAGAATCTTTCAACATGCCCGCTTGATAGCGTAAATGTTTTCATGGTCGTATTATCATATCTACGTATTTACAATTGCTATTGACAAGTTCTGACACAATGGATTAAATATATATGTATTGAATTCGTATAAACTGTTTTAAGGCGTAAAATGCTGTGCTAATCAGTATATAACCTACTCTCTTGTTTCAATTGGAAAGATAATTAAAATAGAAATATATTATATTTATGTAGTTAATGTGTTGTGATGCTGTGAATTCAATAAGTAATGAAAAATGTGGTTTGTTTCAGGCAAAAATGGTGTTAAACTTGTTAATTGTTATTAACACAGATATTCATCCTTATTTCTACTGAAACGCTTATATACTATAGTGAATACATATTGACATGTTAACTACGTGGATAACAGTTTACTACTGGTTCACGAATTAATGATCAGCAAAACAATCGGAGGGGATGGAATACTTCCGAAGCATGGGAACCCGGCCGCTATCTGAGGGGATGGGCGGCTGGATTCCTGTTATTAAAAATAACACAGGAACGGACGATGAAGATAAAGCTCGAAATAACTATGGACAATGGTTCGATTGATAATTCCGTGGTTGACGGAAACCCTGCACCTGAGTCCATAATGGAACTTATGAATAAGTTGAAGAGCTTACATGATGCTGCAGTGGCAGCACAATCATCCAATATACCGGCCCGGCAGGCCCCACAGCCCGCTGTGAACACACCACCACAAATCCAGCCGCAAATCCAATCACAAACCCAACCACTACTCCCACCACTGATGCAAACACAAACCCAACCACTAATCCAACCGCAGATGCAACCGGCTTACGCTCAACAATATATCAACCAACCACCCCAACACAACCAACAAAACATCGGAGGGACTCGTAATCTACAGATTGCTGAAGAAGAATACAGCAGACTGAAGAACGAGTCCCTCACGATAAAACAACGTCTTGAACTTTTCCTGAATTTCGAATACAAAGCTCAGTGGTTCACATCCCTTGAAGTTAAAAGAGATTACGACAGAGTCTACGGAAATATCAACCTGAGCACTGTCTCCACATACCTTTCCCG
The DNA here is from genome assembly GCA_030600695.1 of Methanosarcinales archaeon. GTDB lineage: Archaea > Halobacteriota > Methanosarcinia > Methanosarcinales > Methanocomedenaceae > Methanocomedens_A. Next base: position 28,186 of record JAUVLO010000005.1, read on the forward strand.
CATGTTCAGGGAGGACAAGCTTGAGCGGATGGGGAACCGTAACCAGCGAAAATATCACATCAGGGAAGAGCCTGAACCACAGGAATATTCTTTCGGGGCCGTGCCATCCTTCGTGCTTCGCACATAGCAGTTTCGAAGTGTTTCTCTATTACTCTCGTAGTGTTTTATATCTCACGTACAGTTTTAATCAAGTTCACAGCCCTGGCCATTTTCCAGGAACCACATATACTGGTCAAGCATGGACCTATCTATACGCCGTGTGTACCGTGCCATGACAATAGACACAAACAGTGTATTGTCGCCAACCTTTATTTCGATATCACTTGATTTGGCACGGGCCATATCCAGGGGCACCAGTACGGGACCGCTGCATGATGTGCAGACCCGGAAGTCACGGTCCTCCCTGTTAATGAAGTTCTTCACTTCATCATCAACAATAAAATTCTTTGCCACTGCCTCACGATACGATGACAAGATAAACACCAGTCAGGTGAGCTTTAGAGCAGGGACATGCCTTCAAGCTGTTCCCTTACGATCTCGACTCCCCTATTGCAATCAGCGGGTGATTTGCCTCCGGTAACGACCAGTTTTCCTGAACTGAATATCAACACCACGATCTTCGGGGAAGCGATCCTGTAGACAAGTCCCGGAAATTGCTCGGGTTCATATTCAATGTTTTCAAAACCAAATCCGATTGCAATTGCATTAAGGTTCAACTTTGCGCCCAGGTCTGCTGATGCCACGATATTCTGGATGGTGATCTCCGGGTTTTTATCGACTTTGATACCGAGAGACTCGATCTTATCTCCCAGGTTCTTTATGACAGTTTTCACATCTTCAACATTCTTTGCGCCTGTGCAGACTACTTTCCCTGAAGTGAAAATTAAAAAGGCTGCTTTGGGATTGGTTACCCTATAGACCATGCCTGGAAATTTTTTTTTATTGTATTCTGCGCCTTCAAGTGCTGACTCTATTTTAACAAGATCAAAACTATCTGCTAATTTAGTCGATGCAACCACGTTCTGTATATTTATTTCTGATTCTGACATTTTTCATCCCGATATTATGTATCAATTAATAAAATCTGTTTGGATTATGAAGAATAAGTTATTTACTGCGGCATAAACGATAAAACCTGCGGAAATATCACATATGCTCCAAAAAAAGATGCAAACAAAACCCTGCCCATCCATACTGCACCAAATCCCAAATCCCAAACCCCAACTCCAACCCCACTGCTCAAACAACCGCAACCCCGCACACCTGGGAAAATGCAGATGCCACAAAAACAATAATTAAAACATCCTGGTATGGTCTTCCTGCGCAAACCTTTTCATTATAAAAACCATTAAAACCCACTATCACCAATACAGGGAATACCATGCTTGAGGACGAATACCAGCTTGAATACTTTTTTGAGAACGGCTTTGAGAGAAAAACCTGCTCTAAATGCGGCAGTGCGTACTGGACACGGGACCCGGACAGAATAACATGCGGGGACGCACCGTGCGACCCGTACTCATTCATAGGCGCCCCCGTATTCAGGAAGCAGTACGACCTCACGCAGATGAGGGAGAAATTTCTATCCTTCTTTGAGGAACGCGACCATACCAGAGTGGACAGGTACCCTGTTATTGCCAGGTGGCGGGATGATATCTACCTTACCATTGCAAGCATTGCCGATTTCCAGCCATTCGTCACCTCCGGAATGGTACCGCCCCCGGCCAATCCCCTGACAATCAGCCAGCCGTGCATCCGCTTACCTGACCTTGATTCAGTAGGACGCAGCGGCCGCCATCTCACAACCTTTGAGATGATGGCGCATCATGCTTTTAATAATCCTAAAAAGGAGATATACTGGAAGAACGAGACCGTTGCCTACTGCGATGCCCTGCTGAATGACCTGGGCACAGACCCCAATGCTGTGACCTATAAGGAAGAACCCTGGGCAGGCGGCGGTAATGCCGGGCCCTGCGTGGAAGTGCTGGTGGGCGGGCTTGAGGTAGCCACACTGGTGTTCATGGACCTGCAGCAGCAGAAGGCCGGGGATATCATGATCAAGGGCGACCCGTATGTGAAGATGGATAACTACATCGTGGACACTGGTTACGGTCTTGAGAGATTCGTCTGGGCGAGCAAGGGTTCGCCCACCATCTACGATGCAGTGTTCCCTGAGGTAGTCAGTGAACTAATGGACCTTGCAGGTGTGGAGCACAGGCTGGACGACCCCGAATATGCCAATATCCTGGCCCGGAATGCAAAGCTTGCCGGATTGATGGATATCACAGGGCAGGCCAACCTCATGGAACTGCGCAAGAAAGTGGCGGCTGAGATCGGCATTCCGGTTGAGGAACTGCAGGCTATCATGGAACCTGTGGAAAGGGTATACGCCATCGCTGACCACAGCAGGTGCCTGGCATTTATGTTCGGGGATGGCATCATCCCATCCAATGTAAAGGCAGGATACCTGGCACGGCTGGTACTGCGCCGGACCCTTCGGCTTATGGCTGAGGCAGGCATGGACGTGCCGCTATCTGACATAGTCACCATGCAGATAGACAAGCTGCCCGAGTATCCCGAGTTCAGGGAACGTCTCGAAACAATTGTGGAGATACTTGACAGGGAGGAAGACAAGTATGCTGACACCCTGGAACGTGGGCGGCGCCTGGTTGCAAAGAGCGCACGACATTATATGGATAAAGGCGAGGAATTCCCGCTGGATGAGATCATCCAGATGTACGATACCCACGGCATATCCCCTGAGATCACGGCAGATGTGGCAGAAGAGATCGGCCTGAGGATAGACCTGCCAGATACATTCTACTCACTTGTGGCTGAAAGCCACAGCAAGGCAGAGGATAAGGAAGAAGTTGAACAAGTTATTCCCGGTATAGAGAACCTGCCTGACACTGAAAGGTTGTATTATTACCAACCTGATGAGTTTGAATTCCAGGCAAAGGTCGTGGCGGTGATAGACGGCAATATCATACTTGACAGGACCCAGTTCTATCCTGAGGGCGGTGGGCAGCCTTATGACCAGGGTATTATTACCAAAGGGAATTCCACCTATCATGTAGTGGATGTCCAAATCGAGCAGGGTGTGATATTGCACACGGTCACAGAGGATAAGATCGACCTGGAACCAGGGGATACTGTGGACGGAGCTGTGGACAGCCATAGGCGGCTGGCCCACATGCGCCACCATACTGCGACTCATGTGGTGAACGATGCCGCCAAGAAAGTGCTGGGTAACCATATCTGGCAGGCTGGCTCCCAAAATAGTGCGGACCGGGCACGTCTGGACCTGTCCCATTTCAAACGCATCACCAATGAAGAACTCAAGAAGATCGAACTTATAGCCAACGAGACAGTGATGGCCAACATCCCTGTGGAGATCACTTGGATGGACAGGACCGAAGCCGAGCAGAAGTTCGGGTTTGTGCTGTACCAGGGCGGTGTGCCGCCGGGCAAGCAGATCCGGGTGCTCAGGGTGGGGGATGACGTGGAGGCGTGCGGCGGCACCCATGTGAGCAATACCGGGCTTATCGGCCCCATTAAGATACTAAAGAGCGAGCGGATACAGGACGGCGTGGAGCGGCTGGAGTATGCGGCAGGCGAGGCAGCAGTTAAGCGCTGGCAGGAACAAGACGACCTGCTGCGCCTGAGTGCAGACGAGCTTAAGGTGGCACCTGAACACCTGCCAGAGACCACTGCCAGGTTCTTTAACGAATGGAAGGAGTTTAAGAAGGAGAACGCCAGGCTTAAGGAAGAACTGGCTTCGGCAAGAGTGGGTTCGTTACTCTCAGATGCAGTGGACATTGGCGGATTCAGGGTTATTGCCCGTACCCTGCCCGGTGCCGATATCGAAGAGCTGGTAAAGGCGGCGGCCGAGTTCACCAAAGAATCCGATGTAGTTGCACTGCTGGCCAGCGACCAGGGCGGCGCAAAGATTGTGGCGGCGGTCGGGGATAAGGCACTGGAAAGTGGTGCAAACTCAGGCAACCTTGTCAGGGAGATGTCAAAGGTCGTGGGCGGTGGTGGCGGCGGCAGGCCAGAGCTGGCACAAGGCGGGGGTCCGGATGCCGGAAAGATCGATGAGGCACTGGAGTGCGGGCTGGAAATGCTGAGGGAAAGCCTGGCGAAATAAAGCCAGTTCTACTCACGAAAAGTATTCCCTTCAAATTAAATGGTAATTGATCATAGTGCTCTGGATTTTGAGACACAGATTACACTGATTACACAGATTGATAGTGGTTGTGGAAATCAGTGTAATCGGTGAAATCTGTGTCTAGATTAATCTTGCATTTGACCATACTTTTTGAAGTGGATAGAGAAGCTGTCCAATAATCACTTAACTGGACAATGGGACCATGCCTGTACAAAGTAATACTTTATATACAAATATAAAATATTAATTAATATGTCAAGTCTTATTTCCACTGCTTTTGAATTCGTGCCTATTGCTATTTTTTCCGCAATATTCTTCTTTATGGTACTATTCA
>JAUVLO010000084.1 GCA_030600695.1 Methanosarcinales archaeon
CTGCTGGTGGATGTGCTGGATACCAACCGGATGGATGCAATGGGCTATAGGAAATACGGGATTTGTTAGGATACTTGGTTTACTACCAGATACACAAAAACCAATTATCGCAAAATAACCCTTAAGCACAGTCGAACCACATGCAGCTTTAACTTAAACTATATAAAGGTTCGAATACCCTTAACATTGTAGTGATAATAATGGCCAGAATTGATGATCCTAAAAAAACTATTAAAATTGAGAATGTTGTTGCTTCTACCGCTATTGGTACCACTCTTGACCTTCCCAAGATCACACTGCAGTTGGATGGTGCAGATTATAATAAAAAACGTTTCCCAGGTGTAGTTTACAGAACAAAAGAACCAAAGACGGCTGCCTTGATATTCGGAAGTGGAAAAATCGTTTGTACAGGTGCCAAAAGCATAGATGACGTACACAACGGCTTGAAAAAGGTTTTTTCCGAACTGAAGAGCATGGGTGTGGAGGTCATGGACAATCCTGTGATAACAGTCCAGAATATTGTGGCATCGGCAGACCTGGGTGCTGTGCTGAACCTGAATGCCATAGCCATTGGGTTGGGACTTGAGAATATAGAATATGAACCCGAACAGTTTCCCGGACTGGTTTACAGGATCGCAGAACCAAAAGTGGTAATGCTGCTGTTCGGTTCTGGCAAGCTTGTAGTTACAGGCGGAAAAAAACCAGCCGATGCAGATGCGGCAGTTGATAAAATAGTTGAAGAACTGGACGGCCTGGGACTGCTTTGAATACTGACCCGATTTTTCCCATTACTGATCATCATATGCACCTTGACCACAGGTGCCAGGGCGTGGAAGCCGCCAGAGCGTTCCAGCGTGCTGGTGGCTCACATATTTTTTTAGTTTCAAAACCTTCCTGGACCATAGGTGTGACAGTAGACCATCCAGACGATTACCACAAAGTGTTCGATGAGACCGTACACATGGCAGCGGAAGTGAAAATGGTTGGTGTAACTGCCTTTCCCGTACTTGGGGTACATCCTGCCGCTATTACAAAGATGTACGGCAGGGTGGGACTTAACAGGACTGTCGAACTCATGAAGGCGGGCCTGGAGCTGGCGGCAAGGTATGTGGAGGAAGGGCAGGCAGTGGGTATGAAATCCGGGCGTCCCCATTATGAAGTGGAACCAGCATTGTGGGAAGCTTCGAATGAAATACTTATGTATGCCATGGAACTGGCCAGGGATGCGGGCTGTCCCCTGCAGCTGCATACCGAGAGTGCCACACCGGAAAATATCAGGGAGCTCGCTGATATGGCAAGGAGATCCGGGCTTACACCAGGGAAAGTTATCAAGCACTTTTCACCACCCATGATAAAAGAATTTGCCAGGTGCGGCTTATGGCCCGGGGTGCTTGCCGGTAAGGGCATGATCAAGGAATCACTGCTGCAGGGAGACAGGTTCATGATGGAAACCGACTATATTGACGACCCCCTGCGCCCTGGTGTGGTGCTGGGACCGAGGACAATACCCCGCAAGACCCTGGCGTTAGCTGGTGAATGGGGGGACGATGTATTCTGGAAGATACACAAGGATAACCCTGAACAGATATATGGTGTGGAAATAGAACGTACCACAATCTAAATATAGAAGTTCAAACATACAAAAATCGAATTCCGATACTTGATTTATAATTATCAGTAGAACATTTCAATAGGCAGAACATTTCAGTAAGCAGAATATTTCAATAAAATATTTCAGGAGAATATCAATGGCAGCACAGTTAGGCGGTCAGCCAATTACAATACTTAGACAGGGGACGCAGAGGACTACAGGCAGCGAAGCCCAGAAGGGCAATATCATGGCGGCCAAGGTGGTCGCATCTGCTGTACGGACAACCTTAGGACCCAAAGGCATGGATAAGATGCTGGTGAACACAGCAGGTCAGGTAACCATCACCAATGACGGAGCTACCATCCTGGATGAGATGGACATTAAACACCCGGCAGCCAAGATGGTGGTGGAAGTGGCCAAGACCCAGGACGACGAAGTAGGGGACGGTACCACAACAGCCGCCATATTGACAGGGGAACTGCTGTCAAAGGCGGAAGAACTGCTGGATATGAATGTGCACAGCACCACCATTACTGCAGGATATGCTTTGGCTGCAAAAAAATCCCATGAGATACTTGAAGGGCTTACATCTGATATCTTAGGGAATGATGAAGATACTCTTATCAATATCGCAGGCACTGCTCTTACCGGTAAAGGTGCGGAATCTTCCAAGGATGTACTGGCACCACTGGTGGTCAGGGCGGTCAAATCCATTATCAAGACAGGAGTGGACGGTAAGGATACCGTGGATATTAAGGATATCCAGATAGAGCGCAGGGTAGAGGGTGAAATGGAGGATACCGAACTGGTGGAGGGGCTGATCATCGACAGGACACGAACTCACCAGAGCATGCCAAAGCGGGTTGTTGATCCGAAGATTGCCATCCTTGCCACACCTATCGAGGTAAGGTCGATGGAATTCAAGAGTGAAATAGCCCTCACAGGTGTAACCGAGCGCCGGGCTTTTATTGATCGTGAAGAAGAAATGATCAGGGAAGTTGTGGATAAGGTTATCAACAGCGGCGCAAACGCTATATTCTGCAAGAAAGGTGTGGATGAACTTGCCCGCCATTATCTTGCTAAGGCTGGTCTTTTTGTGATCCATAGAGTGAATTTCAAGCAACTGAAACAACTGGCTGAGTGTACCAACGGCCGTATTATCACTAATCTTGATGAACTGACCCCTGATGACCTGGGCACTGCAGGTGTTGTGGAAGAGGTCATGGTTGGCAACGGCGAGATGATCTTTATCCGTGATTGCCCTAATAAAAAGACCATATCCATGATCTTAAGAGGCGGTACCGAGCAGGTAGTAAATAACCTTGCCAGGGCCATGCACGATGCCCTCATGGTAGTGGGTGTTGTACTGGAGGATGGGCGTGTAGTTGCAGGCGGAGGTTCGCCTGAGATCGAACTGGCACTGCGCCTGAGGGAATATGCTGCTTCATTGAAGGGCAGGGAACAGCTGGCTGTGAATATGTTTGCTGAGGCTATTGAGGTGATACCCGTAACCCTGGCAGAGACCAGTGGCCTTGACCATATTGACAAACTGGTGGAACTTAAGAGCAGGCATGAAGCAGGCGAAAAGTATGCCGGGCTTAATGTGTTTGCTAATGAAATAGAGGATATGAAAGCCGCAGGTGTTGTTGAGCCCCTGAAGGTCAAACTGCAGGCAATTGATTCGGCATCCGAGGCTGCCAGCATGATACTGCGTATCGATGATGTGATTGCAGCCACCAAGGAACAAACTGGACCGAAACAGGCACCTGGTCTTAAGGATTACGAAGTGTGATCATCAGCGGTGAGGGCGAAATAGTCATATTATCTATATTTATTTTTTTATGATGGATCACATTTTCAGAACTGCATCTGCAATCCTTACAGAAGGCCACATATGCGACCACTGCATGGGCCGCCTGTTCGCCAAACTCTCCACAGGTCTGACCAACGACCAGAGAGGTGCGGCCGTGAAACTGGCACTTGCCATGGAGGCCGACCACACACGCAGGGAAACTTCTAACAATTCCCTGCTGCAAGACCTGGCACCCAGCAGCATCCATGCACGCAAGAGCCTGGGGCAGGACGTGCCGCAGGGCAGGTGCTGGGTCTGCAACGGCCTTTTTGAGCAGCTTGACCATTGGGCCGACCAGGTAGTTGATGCCCTTGCCGGGTACGAGTTCGACACATTCCTCATCGGCACACGACCCTCGGGACTGCTGCTTGAGAACGAGGAAATACTCTGGGCAGGATCAGGGACCCAGTGGGCCGAGCCCCTGAAAACCGAAATGAACAGGGAAGTGGGCAGGCGGGTGGAGGAAATGCTGGGTAAACGGGCTGACCTAAACCGCCCCCATATCACTGCCCTGCTGGATATTGCAAAAGACAATGTAGAACTGGAAATACGGTCACTGTACATATTTGGCAGGTACCGCAAACTCATACGAGGCATTCCACAGACCCGGTGGCCCTGCCGGGAGTGCAGGGGCAAAGGCTGCCCGCGCTGCAATTATACCGGCCGCATGTATCCCGTATCAGTGGATGAGCTGATCGGACCCGAAGTCATAAAGGCTGCGGGTGCAAAGGATACCGTGTTCCATGGAGCAGGTAGGGAGGATATCGATGCCCTGATGCTAGGAGACGGCAGGCCATTCATAGTAGAGGCTGTGCAACCCCTCAAGCGGCATATTGACCTTACCAGACTGCAGCACAGGATTAACCGTTATGCTGCCGGTAAAGTTGAAGTGCTGGGGCTGAAGTACGTTGAGCACCCGGCTGTAGAAGCTATCAAAGAGGCAAAGGCAGATAAAGTTTATAGATTAAGACTGACATTTAGTGCAAAGATATCTGAGGAAAGTCTTATATCTGCTCTCGACATAATTGTCCGGGCACCGATAATGCAGACCACGCCCACCAGGGTAGTCCATCGCAGGGCTGACCTGGTACGGGAACGAAAAGTGCATTATACAGAACTGGAAGAACTTTCACCAGACGGCCTGTCAGCCACGATCGTAGTGGGCTGCCAGGGTGGATTGTATGTGAAAGAACTGGTGTCAGGAGACGAGGGTCGCACAAAACCCAACCTTGCAGAGAACCTTGATGTAGAAGCAAAGGTTGCTGAACTTGACGTAATAAAAATTGAAGGAATAATCATTTAATATTTATCGGAGGATTGAACATTGCCAACATCACACGGTGAGAGAAGGAAGACTAGGTACAAATTGAAGAAAAGCCCGAGAGAGAGAGGACTCAGCCCTATATCACGAGCCATCCAGGAATTTGAGATGGGACAGGCAGTCCACATAAAACTGGACCCCAGTGTACATAGGGGAATGGCAAACCCCAAGTTCCATGGTAAGACAGGAAAAGTGGTCGGGCAGCGTGGCAGGGCATATATTATAGCGGTCAGGGATGGGAATGCTATTAAGCAGGCTATCCTGTACCCGGAGCACCTGCGCCCGCAGGTATAAAATAATTGATTGTAACCAGTGCCAGGGTATAATTTATGACAATATTAGTGTATAATTTATGATAATAACAGGGTATAATTTATGATAGTAAAAGAAATCATAAACGAGGAAATGATCACCCTTGCAGAGGCAAAGGGAATCCTGCTCGATATCAAGGATAAACGCACAGAAGAAGAGATGGAATTGGGATATGAACTGAGAAGGGCCATAAACCATGCCGAGTTATTTTCCAAGACTGATGCTCCCAAATCCAGGAAGCTGGTGGAAAAACTGCTTAAACTGGAAAAAATGAAGCCGGAAATAGCATACCGGTTAGCAGATATTATGCCTGCCAGCTTTGATGAGATACGTTCAATATATGCAAAAGAGAGGTTTACCCTCACTGAAGAAGAGCTCACTACTATTCTTGACTTTATTACCGATGCATATTGAAATGCGGCTTTCAACAACATAAAACTTTATATGTAATCGGTATTATATAATCTTAAAAAAAGGATGCATAGGGCTTCTTATTTAGTATTTTGGAACTATCGGATTATTAGGGTTGTGAGTGGATAAGTATGGTAACTGGAAAAAAACCTCAAAAAGAAGAGTGGGGATTGGTATTGGACTATTTGCCATATGGAAGTCCGGAAGATAACAGGCCTGTGTACCAAAAAAAACCACTGGTGCAGTCCGTAGGTGATTCACATTTTGTACTAATGGAATTGATGCTTAAAGATGACATTGTTCCCCAGATGCAGGATAAAGTATACATTGGCGAAGGGGACCGGGATGTGATCGATCATGTTAAACGCAGGGTCACTTATGATGAACTCACGCACGGTTCACAGATGGAACTGCCATTCATCCTGGAAAATATCATACTTGAGAAAGAGTCCAAATATGTGGATTTCTTCAATGATGCATATCCCATTACCAACAGGCTTCACATGCTTGAACTCCTGCCCGGTATCGGCAAGAAATTGATGTGGGCGATCATAGATGAACATAAAAAAGGAAAATTCCTGAACTTCAATAACCTTGTCGAGCGGGTCAAAGGTCTTCATACACCAGAGAAATTAATAGTCCACAGGATCATCGATGAGTTGAAGGACGAGAATATCAAATACCGTCTTTTCACAACGCCTGCCAAAAGCCGCCACCATAAATGAAGCCAAAACATGGACAGCATTTTCTTATAGACCAGCGGGTTCTCAACAGGATCATCGGATATGCCGGATTAACCAAAGCCGATACCGTACTTGAGATAGGCGGTGGAACTGGCAACCTGACATTAAAACTTAAGGAGGCAGCAGGCAAGGTCATAGTCATCGAACTTGACCGGCAACTGGCTGCCGGACTTACACAGATTACCAGGGACTCCAATGTTACGGTAATACAGGGGGATGCACTGGAAATCCCGCTGCCCGGTTTTAATAAAGTGGTGGCAAACCTTCCCTACCAGATATCATCAAAGATCACATTCAGGTTACTGCGGCATTCTTTTGATCTTGCAGTCCTTATGTACCAGCTTGAATTTGCAAACCGCATGCTTGCTTTACCCGGCACACCAGACTATAGCCGGCTTTCTGTGATGGCCCAGTACTTTGCCGGGATCGAACTGCTGGAAACGGTACCACCTTCTGCTTTCAAACCCCAGCCTGCTGTCAGGTCTGCAATATTGAAACTCACACCCAGGGAACCGCCCTACCATGTCAATAATTTTGGTTTTTTCGAAAAGTTCCTGAAGGCCGTATTCGGGCAGCGCAGGAAGATGTTGAGGAATTCATTACGCTCGGCAGCACCAATGCTGGGAATCCCACCCGAAAACCTACAAGAGGTAGATCAGGGGATACTGGAAATGCGCCCGGAATCCCTTACTCCCGAAGAACTGGCAGGACTGGCAAACAGGATTCAGGCAGGCACATGACTTCGATAACTTACAGGGATAAGACCATACAACTGGTACCCCATGTCTATGAACCGGCAGAGGACAGTTTCCTGCTTGTTGATGCACTGCTTGAGAATATTCGAAATGGTGACCGTGTACTTGAAGTGGGGTGCGGTTCAGGAATAGTATCTGTCTTTGCCAGCGACATTGCTTCAATGGTGGTTGCCACTGACCTTAATCCCCATGCTGTGAGATGTGCAGCAGGTAACGGGGTAACTGTGATCAGGACCGACCTGTACGCAGGGTTGAAAGGTACCTTTGACTTAATTGTGTTCAACCCGCCCTACCTGCCCACATCAAAAAACGAGCGCCTGGGTGGGTGGGATGACCTGATGCTTGACGGCGGGCCAAACGGGAGGAGGACCATTACACGTTTTCTTGAAGAGATTGGTGATTTTCTATCCCAGGGCGGCCGTGTGCTCCTGCTGGTTTCATCTCTCACAGGTGTTAATGAAGTTAGCAGATCGATGCAGGATGCCGGCCTGGCTGTGGAACCTGTGTCAGAGTCCAGGCACTTTTTTGAACAACTGGTTGTACTAAAAGGAAGTAAATAGTTAAATCCATTGGTCATCGGTTAAGGAGTTTGACAGAGTCGGTATGTATTATTTTCCAAAATACCAATGATTTCATACGATTCTGCAATTTAATTTAAATCGAACACGGATGACACGGATTTGACGGATTTTCACGGATTTATTTATTATCCGTGCACATCCGTGTCATCCGT
>JAUVLO010000057.1 GCA_030600695.1 Methanosarcinales archaeon
ACCCCTTCCATGGGATTGCTTGATACATATATATACAGATGTGGCATGCTCCCCACACATATCCGGGAGAAGCAGGACGATGACTGGGCTACCGTTTTACCTGGCAGGAGTTCGATATTGCCGTGTGTTCCCACATGAACCATAACATCGGCGCCGAACTCATGTTCTATCCATTTATAATAAGCAAGGTACTGGTGGGGCGGAGTGATGTTAGGGTCGTGAAGTATCTTACACACATTCCCATCGCACTGCGCCCCGGCGCATCCTCTTTTGGGTTGAATGCCAATAAAGATGTTACCAAGATCAAGACCCGGGATCGTGATGCTTCCATTATGAAGGGCAAGACTCATTTTATCTACATCTTCCATGCTGTCCGGACCGTTTTCGAAGGGGTTGCCCCAGCCATCGAATATCTTATTCCTGGCATCTTCCGGAAGTTCGTATATCCATTTTTCATAGGTCTCAAGAGGGACGAACCCGGCAGCTCCTCCCTTTTTTATTATCTCGCTAAGAGGTGTCCACCTGAACTCGCTTATGGCTTTTTTCTCCATGATGGTATTGATGAGTTCTTCTCCATTTTCCGGTACCCAGTCAACCCTGTATCCTTCCTTTTTCAGCCTTTTTAAGACTATTGAGACACTTTCTAAGGTATCAAGTCCAAAACCGGCACCTACTGAAGCTTCAACTCCACTTTTGCAAGGGGAATTGTGAAAGATTATGGCAACCTTTTTTTCAGAATTGGGCTTTCTTGCAAGTTCGATCCATTTTTCCACCCGGCATGCGAGGAAGTCTATCTGTTCATCGATGGGTACAGGATCCTGGATATCGGCACCGGTCACAGGATCGGTCTTCTTTTCTGATGTCCCGATTATAGTCGGCTCTATGAGCCCGTCAAATTCAGGTAGGGTAACGCTGATTATGATCTGGGGTATACTGAGACCTTCCGGATTGTCCCTCCATTCCTGTGGAGTCTGGACAGAATGTATCATCTTTAAGCACGGGACATTGAGTTCGTTCAGGACGTTTGGCATTTCCTGTTCTATGCTTCCACCTTCACCCCTCATAGGGTTGAGGAAAAAGGCGGCATAAAAGATTGCAGCATCCACCACTGCTTTTCCATCTTTTATGAAATATTCGCGGATGATATCATCCGAGTTCTTGCCGCCTCCCATCTTATTATGAAAGGCACAGATCACCCCAAAGCCTTTCTCTTCCAGCTTTCGAATAAGGGCATCGTACACTCCAAGCGAATCTTCCACATAAAATATATTTGGAAAGAGTAGCCCCACAGTCCTGGATATACCTTTTTTATTCTTTGAATACCATTCGAAATACTTGTCAATGTCTGTGAAGACTTCCCTTGCATCGGGGTGATATATCCCGGAGGATGGAACCTCTATCGGAGGAGGAACTTCCTGGCTGATTATGCCGGCAACCTTTCCGGCGCACAGCAGTAGATTCTCTATATTTTCTGTGCCGCCAAAACTCTGGTAATCCCAGAAGACCTTCAACTGTTTTGGGGATATTGTACCGAGAGCAGCGCACATGGGGGAAAGTGGAATTATAGGTTTTGATGTGCGCTTCTTTAATTCTTCTATATCGGCAAAAATTCCCCCATAGTCAGCAGGGATGTTAAGTAGCACTACATCTGCTTCCTTTTCAAGCCATTCCATGAGGTCTTGAGGCACTGTTGTAGGTGCCTGTTCTTCCAGAAAATTCTCAAAACGTGCTTCTATATGGCATCCTTTTTTCTTCAGGTTTTCAATGGCACTGCTGTAACTTTTAATCATCAACCCGCGGCTGGGACCGTAGGATGCGAGTATTCCGCCAATTTTCATATTGATATCCATATTAATCACTCCAGTATGCTTTTTTCAATGATGTAAATCCACCAAATCCGTATTTTAACTCAAAATCGTTGAGTCCTTTCTTTGCAATACCTGTTTTACCGGGGTGCATCAGGAATGCTGCAACGCACTCCTCCATGATTACCTCCTGCATCTGGTCATAGATGACTTTTCGCTTACCAGGGTCTACCGTGCCCATATACTGGTAATAGAGGCGGTCGAATGTCTCGTTTTCCATAATGTGGTACATTCCCTTTGAATGGAAGAACAAGAATAGATAGGTGTACGGGTCGGTCTCCCCTTTTCCATAATTTGGAATCACAGCCATATCAAAGTCTTTTTTATGTAACGTACTTGAAAAGGCACCGCGTTCAACTGTCATGATATTTATTTTTATTCCGAGTTCTGCAAGCTGGGCCTGGATGATCTCTGTCATAGCACCATTAAAGGAGCGGTGACCGGAATGAATAAGTGTGACTTCAAAGCGCTTGCCGTCCTTTTCCAGAACCCCGTCGTTGTCTTTATCCTCCCACCCCGCATCTTTCAGAAGCTTAGCGGCCATTTCAGGGTTATAGGAATAACCTTCGATCTTTGTATTTGTCCATGGAATGGATGAATCATGACCTATTGGTCCCTTGGCTGGTACGCCGTATCCTTCAAGAACTGAATTGATTATTGCCTGCCTGTCAATACCATAGTTTATAGCTTCCCTCACCCTCTTGTCGCTGAAAAATTCGCTCCGGACATTGAATCCAATAAACTCGATCTGGGATTGGTTCCTTTTATAGATAACAAACCCCGGGTCATCTTCAAACCTCTTGATATAAGAGTAGCCTGCTCCGGATTGATCTGCACCGACAATATCCAACTCCCCTGCTTCAAGCGCCATAATTTGGGTAGTTGCATCAGGAATTACTTTAACAGTCACCTTTTTGATTATGGGAGCGCCGTCCCAGTAGTCCGGATTCGATTTGAGCACAACCTCCTGTTTAGAGTATTTTACAGGAATAAAGGGGCCTGTGCCAATCGCCTCTTTAAATTTTCCCTCATTATCATAGCATCCGGGGCTTACCATCCAGGTAGAGCCCATATTATCAAGGAAGGGACCATAAGGCTCCTTCAGGGTAATGACCAGAGTATGATCATCCTGTATTTGTGTGGATTCCACTTTAAACTTGTAAGGTTCACCAGTCTCTATGGATTTATAAATAGAGTAATTTACGTTAGACGCATCGAATGGTGTGTTATCGTGGAATTTAACTCCCTCTCGCAGATAGAATGTCCATGTCCTGCCGTCCTGCGATACATTCCATGAGGTTGCAAGGGCTGGATGGTTACCCTCAATATCTGCCATCACCAGGGTCTCAAAGATCAGTGGGCGAATATGCCATGAACTTGAAGTGCCGAGAGGATCCATAGTAACCTCCCTATCTCCCAGGGGAACTACCAGTTCCTGACTCGGATTGGAAATGTTTTCTTCAACGCTGCTGCTGTCAGATATGCATCCCGCAAATAAACAGGATAATACTATAAATAGGAAAAATAAAGCACTTTTCATCGTTAAGACCTCCATAAATAATGATTTCTGATTTCTTCAAACATTACACAATTTCTGATATATTTGCTTCATTTGCATCTCAATTCCCTTCATTCCAGTATGCTCTTTTGAAAGGCTCGAATCCACCGAAACCGTGCTTTAACTCAAAATCGTTAAGCTCTTTTTTTGCAATACCTACTTTACCAGGGTGCAGCAGGAATGCTGCAACGCACTCGTCCATAATTACTTCCTGCATCCGGTCATAGATGACTTTTCTCTTATCAGGGTCCACCGTGGCCATAGACTGGAAATAGAGTCTGTCGAAGGTTTCGTTTTCCATAATGGGGTACGATGCCTTTGAATGGTAGAACATGAACAGATAAGGGTATGGGTCGGCCTCCCCCTTTCCATGGTTGGGAATCACAGCCATATCATAGCCTTTTTCCCGCAATATATTCAGGAAGGCACCGCTCTCAACTACCATGATATTTACTTTTATTCCGAATTCTGCAAGCTGGGCCTGGATGATCTCTGTCATGGTACCGGAAAAGGGGCGGTAACCAGAGTAAACAAGTGTGACTTCAAAGCACTTACCGTCCTTTTCCAGAACCCCGTCGTTGTCTTTGTCCTCCCACCCTGCATCTTGTAAAAGCTTTGCAGCCATTTCAGGGTTGTAGGAGTAACCCTCGATCTTTGTATTGGTCCAGGGGATGGAAGAATCATGACCTATAGGGCCCCTTGCCGGAACGCCGTATCCTTCAAGAACCGAATCGATTATTGCCTGCCTGTCAATGCCGTAGTTTACGGCTTCCCGCACTCTCTTGTCGCTGAAAAATTCGCTATTTGTGTTGAATCCGAGAAACTCGATCTGGGCTTCATTCCTTGTATAGACCTCAAACCTCGGGTCATTTTCAAGCCTCTTGATATCAGAGTAACCCACTCCGGATATATCTGCACCGACAAGATCTAATTCCCCTGCCTCAAGTGCCATGATCTGGGTGGTCGCATCAGGGATCAGTTTAATGGTCACCTTTTCGATTTTGGGAGCACCGCCCCAGTATTCCGGATTCGATTTGAACACAACTTCCTGTTTGGAGTATGTAACCGGGATAAAAGGACCTGTGCCAATCGTCTCTTTGAATTTTCCTTCGCTGTCGTAGCCTGTGGGATTTACCATCCAGATAGAACCTATATCAACAAGGAACGGACCATACGGCTCTTCCAGGGTGATGATGAAGGTATGATCATCCGGTATCTGTGTAGATTCCACTTTGAACCTGTATGGTTTCTCCATGGATTTATAAACAGAATAATTTACAGTAAACGCATCAAACTGCGTGTTATCGTGGAATTTAACCCCTTCGCGCAGATGGAATGTCCATGTCATTCCATCCTCTGACACATCCCATGATGTCGCCAGAGCAGGGTGATTGCCTTCGATATCCGCAACCAGCAGGGTATCAAAAACCATCGGGCGGATATGCCACGATGTAGAACTGCCGAAAGGGTCCATGGTGATTTCCCTGTCGCCCAGTGGAACTACCAGTTCCTGAATCGGATGGGAAATGTTTTCTTCAACGCTGCTGCGATCAGATATGCATCCCGCAAATAAACAGGATAACACTATAAATAGAAAAAATAAAGCACTTTTCATCGTTAAGACCTCCATGAATAATGGTTTTTGAATTCTTCGGACATTGTACAATTTCTGATATATTCGCTTCAATTTTTAAAAACTCCTTCTTTGTTCAATTCCTATAAATTCATAGTATTTGTCTGGCACTCTAAATCAATATCAATAAGCTGTGTGATTATATCTAAATTCGTTATTGTTTGAATATTTCATATTCGAAAACGATAACGAGTGCAATATCATAAGAAATTCCCGGTTTATGCGATTTTGATTAATTTAGCCTCATGATAGCGAATCCAGTAACTAAACAAATACAATTCATAAATTATTCTTACGTTAATCACTTTTCATTATACTGATTGGTTTGATTTCTATTCATTTTTTACATATATAGTTATTCTTTTGATTTTATGTATTACTTGATGTTAAAAATATTTTTATTCGTAATAATAGATATATAGTACAAAATATATGAAATAACACAGTTCTTGAAAGACACAAAGGCTATTAGCCCATTGTAGCCACAATTCTGGTACTGGCAGTGGAAGGAATTGTTGATGTTCAAAGCAGGGTGGTATTACCCTTCGCTATTGCCCTTTTATTTTACTAAAACTTTGAATTTCTCTAGACATTTATGTCGATTTGCTATGCCCAGGGTATAAAGTTAAATTTGAAAAAAATAGCGGGAAAAAAATTGATCCTTCTGGAAAAGGTTCACATACCCGTAGACAACTTCACAGCATTCACTATCGAATCTGACCTCAGGTCCTCAAGTTTCAGATGCCTGGCTCCCAGCGCATCCGATATCTGACGTGCAAACCCGAACCTTATTGCTCCGACCTCTGTATCTATTACAGTAGAGTGTATGCCCTCGGCTTTGATATGTGATGCGATCTCCAGTGTCTCTTCCAGTGCTGATTCCCCATGCAGGCATACATTTGCCCTGCCATCCGATATCAGGATGAAAAACGGGTATGTATCAGGGTCACGCCTGAGTTCTGACTGTATAACCTCATATCCTTTCATGAGCCCGTGGGGCAGCGGTGTCCTGCCGCCAGTTGGCAGGTTCTGCAGGTGCTTCCTGGCAAGCTCAACACTGGATGTGGGCGGGAGTATAAGCTCGGCGCTATTGCCCTTGAACGCTATAAGTCCTACCCGGTCCCGTTTCTGGTAAGCATCGATGAGCAGGGACAGGACCGCACCCTTGGCAGCCGACATGCGCTGCTGTGCGCCCATTGAACCGCTGGCATCCACAACGAACAGGATCGTATTACCGATCTTCTTCTCGCGCACCTTTTCCCTGATATCAGGCTGCCGGATGGCAATGGCCATCCCGTCCTTTTCCCTGTTAAGCTGGTGGGGGGCTGCCGCCCTGAAGGTGGCATCAAAGGCAATATCTGAGGTCTTCTCATGCGGGATCGTACTTTTCACATACCTGCCTGACCTGGAGTCTGTCCGTGTCTTGGTGCGCCGCCCTGAGCCTTTCCTGTTCGTTTTGTCATGCTCGGGAGACAGGTGTTTTACCTGATAGGTATCACCCATTTCAAAGGTAGTCTCAGACGAGGCATCAGGCACTTCCTGTTTATCCTCATTATCCTCACTTTCTTGTTCGTTTTGATCCTTTTGTTCGGGTTGTTCCTTAGGTTCGCTGTGTTCAGGTTGCTTTTCCTGTTTTTTTTCTTGTTCCTGTTCTTTTTCTTGCTGTTTTTCCTTCTGTTTATTAAGGGACTCATCCAGTTTATCCTGGTAATCGGTCTGCTCTTCAAAAGGTTTCCTGCGCATCCTGTGGGATAGGACCAGTTCGGCCGCCTCCTTAACATCCCCCTCTGTGACCTCGGTCCGGTCATGATAGGCTGCTATGGTAGTAGCAGTCTTCATCATGGTTATATCAGCACGGTGCCCGTCAACGTGCATATCGATACATATCTGTGCGATCAACTCAAGCATCTCATCCGAGATTTGAACCTGCGGGTGCAGTTTCTTAGCGTTCACGATCATATCACACAGTTCAAGCTCTGATTCCTGCCACTCGCTGGCAAATTGCTCGGGATCGCTTTCATATCCCTGTCTCCGCTTAATCACATCAACCCGCGCAGGCGCCTCATGTATCCCTTCGATATCAACACACAGGCCGAAACGGTCAAGCAGCTGGGGACGCAGTTCCCCTTCCTCGGGATTCATAGTGCCTACAAGAATAAAGGAGGCGGGGTGGGAATATGACACACCCTCGCGCTCCACAGTGTTCACCCCCATTGCAGCAGAATCCAGGAGCACATCAACGATATGGTCATCAAGCAAATTTACCTCATCCACATACAGGATGCCGCGGTGGGCTGCTGCCAGCACACCCGGCTCGAACCGCTTTTCACCTTTCTTGATAGCATGCTCGATATCAAGAGTACCGACAGCCCGATCCTCGGTAGTGCTCACAGGCAGGTCAACGACCCGCATCTTGCGCACTGCGGTCTTCAATCCGCCGTGCTGCAGCTTCGTAAGGCAGTCTTCACACATCTCGTTCTTGTTATTGGGATTGCAGCCGAACACACACCCCTCCACCACCTCCATTTCAGGCAGAAGACCTGCAAGCGCCCGCACAGCCGTGGACTTGGCAGTGCCTTTCTCTCCCCTGATCAGGACACCGCCTATCTTTGGATTTATTGCATTCAATACCAGGGTTTTTTTCATCTTGTCCTGCCCTACAATGGCGGTAAAAGGGTACGGGGTCTTAGTGTGGTTTTTCATGAGTTATCTTCATTCCTTCGTGACTAAAATTTTATGTATATGTTATCAAGTAGTATTATTTCGTAAAAGTGTAATACTAATTAAGTCTTTTTATTTTTAAAATAATAGGCAGAATAAAAAAATCATTTCCTGAAACAATTCCCCCTTTTTACAAAATTTTCAAACGTATAGAAAATTATAAACGCATTTCGATTTCGATATAGGTAATATTCTTAGTTTCAATCAAATCTTTATTCGTCGTCTGAAATTTCCATTTTTTTACCGCTACAAGAGAACTAACTGCGGCCTGTTTTGCATGCGCCTGGGAACGGGCGGCGTGAGCGGTTTTATCTGCAATTACAATGGTGAATGTAGCGCTTTTATTTTGTCTGGGTTTGGCGGGATTTCGTTTGATCTTTAGTTGTGGTGGACTGCGCGCGCTTTGCGGGTCATGACTGTGCTTTTCAAATCCACCTCCTGCGTCGTTTCTCATTACTGCCAGGCGGTTAGCATACACAACAAAAGCGAAATACATCAAATACTTTCACCCTTCTTGATAGCATGCTCAATGTCAAGAGTACCTACAGCCCTATCCTCGGTTGTGCTCACAGGCAGGTCAACGACCCGCATCTTGCGCAGTGCGGTCTTCAATCCGCCGTGCTGCATCTGTTCAAGGCAGTCTTCGCACATCTCGTTCTTATTATGTGGATTACAGCCGAACACACACCCCTCCACCACCTCTATCTCAGGCAGAAGACCTGCAAGCGCCCGCACAGCAGTGGACTTGGCAGTGCCTTTCTCTCCCCGGATAAGAACGCCGCCAATCTTTGGATTGATGGCGTTCAATATCAGGGTTTTTTTCATCTTGTCCTGCCCTACAATAGCAGTGAAATGGTACGGGTTCAGGGTATGGTTTTTCATGAGTTATCTTCATTCCTTCGTGACTGATATATTAGTACATAGAATCAAGCCATACAATTGAGTAAAAAGGTAATACTTATTAAGTCTTATTGTTTAAAAAAAATTATAAAATAATATGAATATAAATAAACTTATTAGCAGTCATGTGTTGTAAATCACTGAGTGGTAAGATGAAGATCACATCAATAATGTGGAACTCGTATGTACGCATGCTCGGGCAGGCGTCCGGGAAGCTCGGGTTTGAGCTTACCGCATATTCAACAAGCACTCTTGAAGATGACCCGGATAAGCTGGATGAAGTCCTCAGATCGTGTGAGCAGGCTGATGTGATCCTACTGTATCACACAGCCAATTTCTTCTGGGAAGAACTCGAACAGAGGCTGGAGTACTTAAAAGGAAAAGTGCCTATTGTCTGTCTCGGATATGATCCCTCCCACTGGGTGTTCTCAACAGTTGACCCCAGGATCGTGGCTAACTGTCATTCCTATATCACCTGTAATGGAGAAGATAACCTTATAAATCTCCTGCGCTACATCGGAAAAGAGGTCGTGGGACTTGATCTTGCGGCTGAGCCTCCGGCACAGGTACCGTGGGAAGGGCTGTACCATCCTGACGCAGCCGGGCAGTTCGCGGACATCACAGAGTATCTTGACTGGCAAAGATATACTTTACCTGCTAAACCTGCTAAGGGGGGTACCGTGGGAATCCTGTTGTCAAGGACATCCTGGGTGAACAGGACCCTTGAAATTGAGGATGCTCTCATACGGGAGTTCGAGAGCAGGAACCTCAGCGTGATACCGGTCTTTTCATATTCTGTCAGGGACGATGAACTGGGTGCTAAGGGAATGGATGAGGTCATCAGGGAGTATTTCATAGTGGATGGTGAACCTGTTGTCGATGCTGTTGTGAAGCTCTCACCGTTCTTTCTTATGAGTGATAAAAATACGATACAGGATGCCTCAAACGCCGGATATGGTGTCAAATTGTTGACGGATCTCGATGTTCCCATCTTCCAGCCCATTATTTCCTATTACACAACACGCGAGCAGTGGGAAGAGACGAACGGGCTCAGCAATGATATCGGCTGGGGCGTGGCACTGCCTGAGTTTGAAGGTGTGATCGAGCCCATCATCATTGCTGCCGGAGAGGCGCAGGATAATTTTATCGATCGTCGTCCTATTGCTGAACGCTGTGCTAAACTGGCATCGCGCGTGGAAAAATGGATAACGCTTCGGAATAAACCTGTTGCAGAACGCAGGGTGGCGTTCATCTTGCTCAATAACCCATGTGCAGGTGTTGAAGCTACGGTTGGCGGCGGATCTCATCTTGATTCTCTTGAAAGCGTGGCACGTATCTTAAACCGGATGCGTGATGCAGGCTACCGGATCGACCCGCCTACTGATGGGAAGGAACTTATTGATACGATCATGGAGCGCAAAGCGATCTCGGAGTTCAGGTGGACGACCGTGGGTGAGATCGTGAAGAACGGCGGCGTTCTGGATCTTGTGAGCAAAGAGGAGTATGAGAAGTTCTTCGATACACTGAGTCCGAAGGTCCAGGACCAGATGATCAAAGCCTGGGGCAATCCTCCGGGTGAGGCTAAGGACGGTGTGCCCGCAGCCATGCTGCATGAGGGTAAGATCGTGATAACAGGTGTGGACTACGGGAACGCCGTGGTCTGCGTGCAGCCCAAGCGCGGATGTGCGGGCACCAGATGCGATGGACAGGTGTGCAGGATACTGCACGATCCCGAGGTGCCTCCGACACACCAGTACCTTGCTACCTACCGGTATCTTGAGAATACCTATGGTGCGGACGTGCTGGTGCATGTCGGAACGCACGGCAATCTTGAGTTTTTGCCAGGCAAGGGCGTGGGGCTGTCAGGTGACTGCTATCCTGATATTGCGATCGGCACCATCCCGCATCTTTATATTTACAATGCTGACAACCCGCCAGAAGGTACTATTGCCAAACGGCGCAGCCTTGCCACCCTGGTTGACCACATGCAGACCGTCATGACCGGCGGGGGGCTGTATGATGAACTTGAGGAACTTGACCGGCTGCTGGGTGAGTATGAGCAGGCAAAACATGACCCTGGGCGTGCACATGCTCTTGAGCACCTGATCATGGATGAGATCGAGCGCACGAACCTGTCTGCCGAGATAAAGCTTGGTGATGGTGATTACGGTGGCAGTGGCAGTGGCAGTGGTGACGGTGATGGTGATTATGGTGGTCTGCAGTTCAGTGAGATCGTCACCAGGGCGCATGAGGCGCTCAGCAAGATACGCAACACGCAGATCCAGACAGGGATGCACATATTCGGACAGCTTCCGGAAGGTGAGGATCGTGTTGATTTCATTAACTCCATCATGCGCTACGATGAGAGGGACAACAAGGTTTCGATCAGGCGGGTGAGTGCAGGACTGCTGGGTCTTGACCTTGATGAGCTTATCAGCGATCAGGGCAGGGTCACAGAAGACGGTCGCTCATACGGCGCACTCCTTGAGGAGATCGACCACCTGTCCAGGGATATCATCCGGGTGTGTCTGGATAACAGCGAAGCGGATGTTACTGCTCTTCCTGCTCTTGTACAGGAGATACTGGGAGACAGATGGACAAGTACGGGTCAGGATAAGGCTAAAGGTAAGGGCAGGGGTAGTGCTGGGGGTAAAGGTAGGGATACCGGACTCGCAGAGATCGCTGAGCGCATCGCTGATCTGAATATCCGAATCGATGCTTCGAAAGAGATAGAGGCGCTGCTGCATGGATTTGAAGGGGGCTACATCCCTGCAGGCCCATCAGGGCTGATCACGCGCGGCAGGGATGATGTGCTGCCAACGGGCCGCAACTTCTATTCACTTGACCCGAAGCGGGTGCCGACCAGGGCCGCCTGGCGTGTGGGTCAGCAGCTGTCCAGGGCAGTGATCGATAAATACATGAACGAAGAGGGACGCATCCCTGAGAACGTGGCGTTCTACTGGATGGCGAGCGATATCATGTGGTCTGATGGTGAGGGCATGGCGCAGATCATGAACCTGCTGGGTGTTGAGCCAGTGTGGCAGGGTAACGGTCGGGTAAAGGGCTTTAAGGTGATCCC
>JAUVLO010000089.1 GCA_030600695.1 Methanosarcinales archaeon
ACCGATGAATTGTCACCTGGGATGAACACTGTATCAGTAACCTATCATAACACAAACGGTGCGCCGTACAGCATTGTCCTGGTGGCAGTGTATAATGATACTACTATGCCACAAACCCGGTTCTGGATTGCCGAAGGGAACTATGCCCTCTCCCAAACGTCCAAAATAGACCATGTTGAGGTAATATTCAAGGACGATATCCCAAGAAAGACAACAAATGCCACCCTGTGGACAATGATGATTGCAGGTAATGAAGGTGAGATCGATAAGTTATATTTCAATTCTGATCTGCTGGGTGAGGATGTTGGCAGGGGAAAGTCTGGTTCTTACTTTGATCTGGACAGGTGGGATGTCACAGAGTTTGTTGAAACTACCAATAATTCAGTCTTGTTTGAGCGTGGAGATGAATCATATATCCATCCTTTTAATGCAGTTCTTTCGATAGAATACCTGGAAGACCAGGGAGACGATTACATTGAAATCTACCCAATGGCCAAATCAGAAGGAGAAAATTTACCAAGAGCAGTTATTGTGGTCGCGGTCCTTTCAATGTTATTCCTGATATACAGGGTAAGGAGAAAAAAATGAAGTGGCTGGCTATTCTCATCTTACTGATCTTTTTCTTGCCGCAATTAGCTGCGGCCGAACTTGAGATCGGCATGGACATACCCCTGAAGAATAAGGAAATTTACCCGGAAAATCGACTGGTTGCCGGTGTGTCGTGGCATGAAAGGGCCCAGGTTGTCCTGACCAACACAGGGGATGAAACCCTGCGCAATATCCTGGTATCTGTGGATGTACCGCTTCAAATGGATATCGAGATCCCGGTACAGGTAATGAAGAACATCAGTGCTGATAATAACACTGTAACAGCCAGGATCGGGGAGTTGGGGCCAGGGGAATCCATATCCTTTATTTTCAGTGTAAAACCGCCCGAATCGATCGAATTCAAGAAAAAGGGAAGTTTTGCAATATCAGCCAGCTATGAGGATAGTACAGGCACCCGTTCCACCAGCTATACCCATGTTGTTGAGGTTGTTCCCCCGCCTTCATGGATAACCTACGGCACTGTGCTGGCAAGTATATTTATCATTTTACTGGCCTTTTTAATTGCCTGGAAGTTCAATGTGCTTGAGCAGTTCACTACCATTGACCTCATCACCATAGCCCTCCTGGCCGGCCTTATCGGTGTTGTTTTCAGGTGGTTCTGGCAGACATTCAACGACCTGTTGGGTCCTTTTGGCGGACTGCTGTTCACTATACCCACGGCCGTGTTGATGATAATAGCACTCCAGATTGTAAGAAAGCCGGGTACGGCAACGCTGCTGTTCACGGTGGTCGAACTTGTGGCGCTTGTGGTGTGGGGCTCCAATATCACTGTATGGATGGGGTGGTATATGACAGAAGGCATAATTGTGGATATTCTGGTATTGTTATTCAGGAAAGATTATGCAGACAGACGGAGTACGGCTGTGATCTACGCTGTGTCAAGGAGTGCCTATGCTTACTGGATGTTCTATTTCTTTTTTGCGCCTGCCGTATGGAAGGTATATTATGCCCCCTGGTATGCCTGGGGTGAAGTGGGTATTGCCGCCATTGGCGGCCTGATAGGGGGGGCTATAGGATACGATATTGCTAAAAAAGTGAGAGGAGCTATGATGTAATGCAACCTGAAAAATTAAAGATAAAACTTGAACACTGGGCTGAACATAATAGCAGCCATGCAGCCGGATTTAGAAAGCAAGCACAAGAGGCTGGAGAGATGGGACAACAGGATATTGAAGCAGAACTGTTACTGGCTGCAGAGGATATGGATAAGGCTGGCAGCCATCTTCAAAGGGCGATTGAAAAATTGGGAGATACATAGGATTAAGTGGGTAACTTTTTGTTTGCTGCCACAACGATCAGAGAATATCCAGTAATAAAGTGAAAGATTATGAAGAAGATTTTAACTGGTTTAATCATTTTAATGCTGTCCATATTCATTCCGGCAGTCCAGGCGAGCTATTCATTTGAAGGCATACCGTTTGAAATCGCTTCACAAGGCACGGTTAATGGTGGAGTATATATTGACGGCGGTCACGGCCTGGGATTCCCGCCTTACTCCCAGGAATTTGATGTGCCGGATGGTCATATCAGGTGGGCACGCCTGTATGTAGGTATATGGGGCGGCAAGGAAGAGTATGAAGGGTGGGTACAGGCTAACCTTAATGGTAATAGCTTGGATAAAGTACCGCTACTGGGTATTAATGATGACAGCTCAAACGTGTACTGTTCAGGCCATGGGGTTTACTGGGTATACTATGATGTAACTGATATTGTTGTAAACGGCGGGAATACGGTGATTATTGAAACAAGCCAGGGAGAACCCGGTAATAAGCTTGACGGCAGGGTGTACGGCGCCGTGCTTGCCGCAGTCTATGAAGACAAGAATGCACCCGAGATCACCTACAAGATATATGACGGGAATGTAAATCTCCACAGTGGGGGATGGAGCGGAAATCAGGAAAATAGGAATTATGAGACATCTGTATTTTTCAATGATATGCAGGACCAGAACAGTCCTGACGGAGCAGATATCACAGTAGTTTATTTGACAAGTTCAAAGGGCCTGCCGGATTATCTGCAATTTAATGGCCACCAGCTTGGGACCACACCTCAATATCTCCTTGATATGGGATACCAGATCGGAGTTACAGATATTGCCAATGAGGTAAGTGGTGATGCATGTTCCGGTTCTGGCGACCGGAGCAGTTATTTTGATATTGAATGCTTTGATGTGCTTGAATATACACAGACAGATAATGTCCTTACCTTCGTTTTAGGACGTGACCTGGACGGAGATGGAGAGATCGGCGATGACGAAGGTGAAGACTATCTGCACCCGGTCATCGCGTCGCTGGTATTGAAGCACAGGACAGATACCGGTCCCGGACCTGATCTATCGATAGATGTTGAGATGGATGAAAATAATCTTATTGAGGGAAATGATGTTGAGATTCCAGTTGTGATAGGTAATCCGGGTGGACTGTATGAAGGGATGTTAAAGATCAGGCTGAATGTTGACGGCAGTGAGGCTTCAACGACAGAAGTGTATATGGATGCCAGCGGTGTTGTCAGGTCAACAATCAACTGGCATACAACAGCAGGACCCCATCTCCTGGAGATAATAGTCGATCTGGAAAATGCAGTACAGGAGTCGAATGAAAATAATAATGTCTATGAGGCAGAAGTAGATGTCAATACCAGACCAGACCTGTCGATTTCCATAGGAGAACCCAGGAAGACCGAAACCGAAAACAGCCTGGCTAAAGCATCATCATCGTTATTGATGTTACTGGTTATTGGAAGTCTTAGAAGAAGAAAAGCCTTCTTGATGGCAGTTTTTCTTGTAGCTGTATGTTTTAGCGGGTGTACCGGACCTGGAACCGAATACCAACAAACAGACTATCAAGTTCCCATAGTCATTGTGAATAATGGGGAGTCACCAGCCAGACAATTCGATGTCAACCTGTATCTCGATGAAGAAAAAATTGCAGCACTGCATGTCAAGGAGCTGAACGGCAGTTCTTCAATGGAAGAGGAAATGATGGTAACGGTTGAAGGGGGCGAGCATACCCTCAAAGCAATAGTAGACGGGAAGAACTATGTAATTGAATCAGATGAGGAAAATAATGTGGATGAAATCGTATTTAATTTTACTTAGTCTCCTGGTAATAGTTATTTTTCCGGCATCAGCATCGTATGCTGGAGACAAGCCGCTGACTACTGTTTTGCATGAAGTACACCCCGGCGGTGTCGAATTTACTCTTGGCAACAGCAAATACAGCGGTGAGATGACGTCAAATGATACCTATACGGTTGACTTTGAAGTTGCTGTTCCAGCCAATGCAAGTATCAGGTTTGCAAGGGCATATACGTACTGGGTATGGAGTAAAAAAGGCCTGGAAGGTATATATCCGGCCATCAATGCATCAGTCATGCATCACGGTGTTGTAAGTCCGGTGTCACATGAGTCGAGATATACCGATACCAAAGGATTTGCAGCGAGATACGACTTCTTTTCAGGTACAGATGTATATGATCTGACCAACCGGATACATGAAAATGGCGCTTATTCGATATCGTTACGGAATTCGGCAGACGATGAGCGGACATTTTGTTTACAGGGAATTGGACTGCTCATAATCTATGAATACCAGGACTCGCCAGTTATCGAATACTGGGTCAATGAAGGTTGTGATATGATCTATGCTGAACATGGTATCACCCCGGAAATGGCGACAACGACCACATATTTCAAAGGTGAAGTAGATGCAGAAAAGGTGAGCAGGGCATACCTGATAACTGTTTCTCCATCAGGTGGTTTAACCCAGGGTGCAAAACAGACTCGCAATAAGCTTTATTTTAACGAGAAAACAGAAGTCACGCCTATTCTGGGAGATATTATCAGGATATTATTCGGCAGCGGAAAAGTGTGGAAAGACATATACATGACAAGTGAATCAGCCCAGATCGCTGTGGACGAGCGGGAAGTAACAAATTACCTGAAAACTAAAGATAATTTTGCCAGCATACAGGACAGTGGTGATTATATGTTGGTGACAAGTGCTATCATGGTGCTGGAGTTCGAAGAGGAAGGAGAAGCGAAATCGAATAAAACAGCAGGTTTTGAACTACTGGCAGGGATTGTTTCAATGTTCATTGCTTATGTGGCAGGTAAAAGGTGACTAATAATGTGGATGGTTGAAACACAGGGATTGTCAAAGTACTACACCTTTGGTTCAGGGAACCAGGTGGTGGCGCTCAATGATGTAAACCTGACTGTTGAAAGCGGCGAGTTTGTTTCGATAATGGGCCCGTCCGGGTCAGGAAAATCTACACTGCTAAACATAGTAGGATGCCTGGATAAACCCACAAGCGGGGATGTCTATATAGATGATGCGAAGATCGACTACGGAAATGCCGGCAGTCTCGTGCAACTGCACAGGCAAACAATGGGTTTCGTCTTCCAGGGATTCAACCTCATATCAACAATGAATGCCATGGAGAATGTATGGTATCCCATGTATTTCAACAAGGTTCCAAAGCCGGAACGTAAAAAGAGGGCAGAAGAACTGTTGGAATCTGTGGGACTAAGGGACAGGGCGCTTCACCTCCCTTCAGAATTATCCGGAGGTGAGCAGCAGCGCGTGGCCATAGCCCGTTCACTTGCAAACCATCCCAGGCTTATCCTGGCAGATGAACCAACCGGGAATATAGACTCCAGGACTGGAAAAATGATCATTGACCTTATGAAGAAGCTGAATAAAGAACAGGGGATCACATTTATTGTCACAACCCACGACAAGGCAATGGCTAACAATGCCGACAGGGTGATAACAATAACGGACGGTGAGATCGTTGATTGAGGCATTCTTACTGGCAATGAGGCAGCTGCAAACCAAAAAGGTCAGGACACTGCTGATCTTGCTTGGGATATCAGTGGGTGTTGCGGCCGTGGTGGGGGTTACATCCCTTGGAGAGGGAATCCGTGTCAATGCAGTTGAAGAGATTGAAAAATCCCATGACCTGACCTTAATAGAAGTATCCCCGGGAGTCAGCAATGGAAATATTATCCTGATAACCGAATCAAAAGTACGTGCGGTTAGGGAATACGGGTCTGTAGTTGCCCCATATGTCAAGGATGCATATGTGACACCAAATAAGACATATTTTGAGGTCAACGGAATTTCAGCGGAATACATGGATGCCAAAAATCTACAACTTGAAGCCGGCATGTGGCTTGAGGAGGGAACATACCAGATCGTGCTGGGAAGTGATATCGGGGAAAAATTCAGTAAGATAGAGGGGGTTGAGATCGGAAACGCCATAGATGCCAGGATCAGGTTGTACGGAGAAGAAGGCAGGGCGATAGATAAGGATATTACCTTCATGATAGCAGGCAGGTTAAAACCTACCGGGACCGATACCGATGACCAGGCATTCATAGATATGAATATTGCCAGGGAGCTTACCGGGAAGGATGTTTATGACGGTATTATGGTTAAGCTGGATAAGTCCGGCCAGGCTCCGGCTGTAAGAACTGCCATTGAGAAACTGGGGCTGACCTGCTATAGTGCACAGGATGAAATAGATTCGGTCAACAAAATAATGAACGCTGTGACCCTTGTCCTTGCTTTCTTTTCGAGCATATCATTGATCGTGGGTGGGCTGATGATAATAAATACGATGATCGTCTCGGTGTATGAACGGACTCATGAGATAGGAATTACCAAGGCCATAGGGGCATCAGAATCGGATATAATCAGGTTGTTCCTATCCGAATGTATCATCATAGGCGTACTGGGTGGCATACTTGGCGACCTGCTCGGGGTTATTTTTTCCATTTTAATAGACACGGTGGGCAGGCCCATGCTGATAGCACAGTTGGGGATCGCGGATTTCGAACATTTAACAGTAATAAATATACAAATACTTGCAGCCGGGTTTTTGATATCATTGGTAATATCCGTTATTGCGGGCATTTATCCTGCATGGAGGGGTGCAAAGCTGGACCCGGTCAAGGCGTTACGGCAGCTTTAGGTGGTGATGAATGTTGGAAGGATTATTATTTACGCTCTATCCACTGTTGTCATTCTACTATCTGTAAAAAACAGGGTATAACACATTTTGTGTAACCCTATTCACAGAAATTCACAGTGTTTATCTTCACATGCATCACACCTTTTTGGGCAGTTAATTGTTCCGCCAGTTTTACCAAGTGTTCTCCTTCTCCGCGCAGGACTAAAATACGCATGTAATAATCACTGGTAATATGAACCCGCATCGAGGATAGTAATATTTCATTTGACTCAAAAATTATTTTTTCAATAATGGCAGGTAAACCTTTCTTCACCGGATTGTAGATTATTTCAAATATTCCGACTCGTTCACCTTTAACATCATTCATCCATTCATGATGCTGGATGTATCTCCTGATAGCACCCCTTATGGCATCTGATCTTGATGAGTGCCTGGTATCAATAATTGATTTGTCCAAATGTGCCAATAAATCGTTTGGGAGTATTATCCCAATCCTGGCTGATTCTTTTGTCATCCGGATGCTCCTAATATTGACAAAGGATGGAAAACGCAGAGAGAAGAGGAGCAACCCTCTGCATTTTTCATTTACAGTGCAGATGTATTTACGGAGGATGATAGTTTTCTCAAGTGACTGACCTTTAGTTGGCTATTGTATAACCTGTGTTTTTGATAACTATCATCTGCAATTCATGTCATAGGAATTACTTAGTAATAAGTTTTTCT
>JAUVLO010000154.1 GCA_030600695.1 Methanosarcinales archaeon
GATGCCGTGGCGGGTGGTGTCCTGGATGTCTGTTACTCCCAGGGTCACATCGGCCCCCTGCTGCTGGTGGAACTCCTTGAGGTCGCGCAGGAAGGTCTTTGGATAAAAGAAATTATCGCCCAGTATCACAGCAAATGTACTGTTTCCCACAACATAACGGCCGGCATATATGGCATTGGCAAGGCCCAGTCTCTCATCCTGCACTACGTAGGTCAGGTTCACACCCATACGTTGTCCGGAACCCAGGTAGTCCAGTATGGCGTTCTTCTTCCAGCCCACCACGATGGTGATATCTGTGATATCCGCTTCCCTGAAGGCATCGATAACGTGTTCGATGACGGCCTTGCCGCCTACGGGCAGCAGTTCTTTTGGGATGGCGTTGGTGTATGGTTTTAGCCTGGTGCCCATACCGGCGGCGGGGATAAGTCCTTTCATGTTTGTTTCTCCTTTTAACAGATTTTCCAGATTCTCCGGTTCAACACCCTTCAATACGCCATCGATTCGAAAAAACCACCATACTGCCTGGAGTTGCGAACCCCACAAGGCATATACCTGTGCGCCTTGCAGTTTCGATACCGCTGTTAAGGGGGGCAGCTTTGGTCACCACCATGGGTATACCTGCCCGTGCTGCTTTCATTACCATACCAGCCGGCTGTCGTCCTGTGGATAGGATGTAGTGCTCACCTGGGTTGAAACCGTCCATTATTGCCTGTCCGATGGCCTTATCAACGGCATTATGCCGCCCCACATCAATGGCACAGGCAATGCAACCACCTTGCCTGTCAATAATACAAGCGGCATGGGTGCCCCTGGTCTGCTGGTATATTTCAGATTCCAGGTAGTGAAGCGAACCTTGTATGACATCAGGGTGGAAATGACTATTTGATTCCACCTTAGCATCCTCATTATTCTTCCGGTTAACACTCATGCATCCGGATGAGCGGATCTCAAACCCCATATCGAAATGGTCGTTTTGGGTGATCTCAGCATAAATCCTGTTTTCGCCATCAATCCTGACCTCCTTGATATCAGATGCAGTACCGACAAAACCCTCACATACAAGATATCCAACAGCCAGTTGTTCAAGCTTTCCGGGAGATGTTAAGATGGAAGCTATCTGCACATTATTCACATACAGTTCTACAGTCTCCTCCACTGCTGCAGTAAAACTTGATGAACGGGCATTGCTGTTAATGATTTCGACTGTTTCATATTCCTGCTTATACATAGCACCTATTCCATAATTTACAGAATTGAACTGATATATTTATGTATCGATATTTAACAATGATTGACTATGAAAGTGGATATGACATAAAAGCATCGTATATGTAAAGGGATGATATTTTTTGACGATATAATATAAATTCTATTGAAAGACCGACAATTCATATAGCAAAACTTTAGTATCTACAACTGTCAATATATTATCAATATATTATTGAGTGTTCTATTATGTTACGACAACGATTTGTGCTTGATACCAGTGCATTGACAGACTCTGCAACAAGGGAAAAGGAAGGATACAAGACCCTGTGTGAAGGGGTTAACAGCATCATGGACATTATTGCAGAGGCCAGGTTATCATACGATCTCAGTTGTTATATACCATACCCGTCTGTCTATAATGAACTGCATGGTTTTATCAAGAACAATGGCTGCGAGGATGAAGTGATCGACAAGATCGATACCTGGCTGGTTAAAAAAACGCCGGACCGCTACGAGGTAAAGATACCTTCAAAGATATTCTATGAATACGTGGATTACATGCGAAGCCGTATTAACAAAGGTATGACCGTTGCAGAGGACGCCATCTGGGAAGGTGCTACCGAATGCTTATTTCTCACGTCCAAGGCAGAGAATAAAAAAAATATCGAGATAGAAATTGAACGTGATGTCATTGGTAGTATTGTGGGAAAGTTCAGGGATAAATACCGCACAGCCCTCAGATACGGTATCCTGGACAGCGGCCCTGATATTGATGTGCTGCTGCTGGCCAAGGAACTTGATGCGGCTGTAGTGGCATCGGATATGGGTGTGCAGAAATGGGCGGAACAACTGGGATTAAGGTTTGTGGAGGCAAAGTCCTTCCCTGCCATGATCAAGGAATACTTGCAGCATAAGAAAAAGTAGTGAAACATGTATTATTTTGAAATCTCTGTGGCGGCCTTTGTAGTAGTAGCATTCCTGACCCTGCGGGATATTCGCATATTCAGGCGCACAAAACTGGAATCATACCGGAAAGGTGCAATGAAGGGCATGGCTGCAATGTTTTTGGTGCTGCTGGGAGGAATCGTTGTGCAGGACAATCCTGAACTCGGTCTGCTGCTGGTGTTGATAGGAATGTTCATTAATAAGAAGGGGCAGCGTGAGGATGTGTTCGGCGACGCCAAAACAGCAGACAGGTTCCTGGGAAAAACAGAGATCAGGAATTAGAGACTTTTTATTATTTCCTGGAACGGTTTATAACCACAGAGTGCACAGAGAGAACAATAACGCTCTGTGCTCTCTGTGGTTGATCTTCTTTGCCATGATCCATTTATCCTACTTGATCAGAATAAATTAAAAAGTCTTGGAATTAAGACCATGTGTCATCGGTTAAGAGTAATATTGTAATGGAACACGGATTGTACGGATGACACGGATGTGCACGGATAATAAATAAATCCGTGAAAATCCGTCAAATCCGTGTCATCCGTGTTCGATTTAAATTAAATTGGAGAATCGTATGAAATCATTGGTCTTTTGGAAAATAATACGTGCCAACTCTGT
>JAUVLO010000120.1 GCA_030600695.1 Methanosarcinales archaeon
GTTTTCCAAAGAACCAATGATTTTTATGATCAACCAATTTAGTTTGAATTGAACACAGATGACACGGATTAGACGGATTTTCACGGATTTATTTTCGTATCCGCGCGCATCCGTGTCATCCGTGCAATCCGTGTTCTATCACAATATTACTCTTAACCGATGACACATGGAAAATAATAAAAAGTCTCCCTATGTTGATGAGATTTATTGATATGCCACTTGCTTTTGTTTTTCGATTAGCTTAAGACATGACAGAGGTAGTGCGATATCAAAAAGTGTTAGTTACTGAATGGTATTCATTGGATTTTACTTTCTTTTCAGATTCCAAATATGTTCTATATATAGTTTCCCCAGCATCATAGCAATACTTAAATAGTATTATGTGTACAGTAAATTACCGTTTACCGGTGAAATACTGGTTGAAATATAATGGAGGTAAAAAAAATTATATTAAATAAAAAAATTCCAACGCTGGCTATTACAGCAGTATTGTTATTATTATTGCTTGTTATGCCTGCGATGGGTGCAACGCCTGATGAGAATGCTGACTCGATCATCAGCGTGCAGACCGCCCTGACATTTGTCTGGTTGCTGATGTGCGGTGGTCTGGTCTTCCTGATGCATGCCGGATTCTCGCTTGTTGAAGCCGGGCTCACCAGGACAAAGAACACAGCAAATATTCTTATGAAGAATTTGATGACGATCTGCCTCGGTGTTTTGATCTACTGGGTTGTCGGCTGGGCAGTCATGTATGGCGATGACATCGCAGGTCTTTTCGGATTCAGTCAGTTCTGTTTGAGTGGTAATGACAATGCGCTCTGGAACTCATGGTTCTTCCAGATGGTCTTTGCAGCGACCGGTGCGACTATCGTATCGGGTGCTATGGCAGAGCGTACCAAATTCAAAGCATACCTGGTCTTCACCGTGCTGCTCGTTGCGATCATCTACCCGGTCTACGGACACTGGGTATGGTCCGGAGCTGATCTCGCACTTCTGACCGGAGATGGCAGTATATTCGTGCAACTGGCTGGTGCAAGTTTCCATGACTTTGCAGGCTCAGGGGTCGTACACTCGATCGGCGGCTATGCAGCCCTTGCCGGTGTGATCGTACTGGGTCCAAGGCTCGGCAAGTTCAAAAATAAGAAACCTGTAGCAATTCCGGGTCACAGCATTACGCTTGCATTTCTCGGAACGCTGCTTCTGTGGTGGGGCTGGCTTGGTTTTAACTGCGGCTCAACCCTTGATGGCAGCGACGCTTACATGAACCTTGTAGTTGTGAATACATTCCTTGCAGCCGCTGCTGGTGCTGTAGTCGCCATGCTTATCACATGGGCAAAGACCGGAAAGCCAGACCCATCGCTCACTGCGAACGGTGTGCTTGGAGGACTTGTAGCGATCACTGCGCCATGCGGCTCGGTTGAGAACTGGGCAGCGATTCTGATCGGCATCATTGCCGGTGTGATCGTCTATGCCGGTGTAATGTTCAACGAAGCTGTCCTCAAGGTCGATGACCCGGTCGGTGCGATTGCTGTACACGGTTACTGCGGTACATGGGGTGTCCTGTCAGTCGGGATATTCTCGGTCGGCATGGGCAACGGAATACTTGCAGATGCAGTATATGCGGCAGGTGCACCCGGGCTGTTGTACGGTGGTGTGAGCCAGTTCGTGATCCAGGTCATAGGAGCGCTCGCAGCCATTATCTGGGCATTTGTAGTGGCTTTCATCGTGTTCAAGATCATTGATATGGTCATAGGACTACGTGTGTCTGAGGCTGAGGAGCTCGAAGGGCTGGACATCACAGAACACGGGATACGGGCGTACCCCGAATACATAACCGAGTGAGGTGAGCTTTGATGAGTGAAATGAGAAAGATAGAGGCAATTATACGACCAATGAAACTGGAAGAAGTAAAAAACGCGCTGAGTGATGCTGGATTTGTTAGTATTACCGTGACCGAGGTCAAAGGACGCGGGCAGCAGAAAGGACTTATCCAGCAGTGGCGCGGGCGGGAATACTGCGTTGACCTGCTTCCAAAAACCAGGATCGAGATCGTGTTGTTAGAGCAGGATGTGGATCGTGTGATCGAGCTCATCCGGGGTGCGGCTGCTACTGGAAATATCGGAGATGGTAAAATCTTTGTGACCCCCATTGAATCAGCCATGCGTATCAGGACAGGAGAGACCAACAAGGACGCGCTTTAGCGTTCTTGTCTTTTTTTTATTTTAGTATATCAAGTATAACTTGATGTACTCAAGAAAATCCGACCGAAGGGAGGATTTTGTTCTTACATGTTACCAGTATCCAGTTTTTCAGTTGAAGAGCTATCACGCTCCCTTGCTGATATGTGCAGTAATACCTACTTTGAATATGGGGGTTTCAGATAATGTATTTAAGGCAGATGGAAACTGGTGATCTTGGTATCCTGCTTGATATGGCACATGCAGAGGGGTGGTCATCAGGTGTATTCGAATTCGAACTTTATTATAAGCTTAATCGTGCTGGATGTTTTACCTCTATTGCAGATAAAAAAGTAGTGGGAGGAGTTATGACATTCACTTATCCCAACAGCGGCTGGATAGGTAATATGATCGTTGACAAAAAATACCGCATGAAGGGATTCGGAAAAGCCCTTTTCCGCAGGGGTCAGCGGCACTTGTCCTCCCTGCCTACAATTTTCCTGTGTGCATCTCCCATGGCAGTGGGATTATATTCAGAATTCGGGTTCAGGAAAGTATCGAACATCAACAGGTGGGAACATAAAGGTATGACCCTTGATCTGCCTGGGGGTAACAGGAATCCTGAACTTGTGCTTGCTATGGATAACAACTGCTGGCGTGAGGATAGGTCGCTGATGCTATCCCGGATGCTTACAAACCGCTCTTATGTATTCAATGAGGGTGCATGGCTGGGATTCGGACAGGTGGATGACCACTGGACCATAGGGCCGTGGGAGGCAAATGATAAAGATTCTGCACTTGACCTCTTAAAAGGGGCCATTGTAGATGGCAACAACCAGCGTATACTGGTGGATGTACCTGCACAGAATACCAGGGCATGGGATATACTGACAATTATGGGTTTTGAAGTTGTTGGCAAAACAGTGCTTATGTGCAAGGGCCTGCTCCCTGATATTGCCTTTGACAATATCTTTGGTCTTGCCAGTATGGGTTCAAAGGGATGAATAGTTAATACTATATATTATAAAATCTATAGTGGTTTACCGACTTAATTATCTTGATATGTGATATCCGGGATTGAAACATATGACTGAATTTACTACCCAAAGATTAATAATCGAGATATTGAAAACGATCTATGAGAACAATGAACCTATAGGTGCACGGCTGATTGCTGATAAAATGAATGAGAGGGGATATTCCCTGGGGGAAAGGGGTGTCAGGTATCACCTGAAAATACTGGATGCCAATGGATTTACCAAAAGGGTCGGCTATTCCGGAAGGATCATAACAAAAAAGGGGATTGCCGAAATAAACAATGCTCTTGTCGGGGATAGGATGGGTTTTGTCATCAGCCGGATCCAGGAACTGCTATACAGTACGACTTTTGATCCCTATAAAAAAAGCGGGAACATAATTATCAATCTGTCCATTATGGATAAAGATGATTTTGATAAAAACATGGAATTGATCCAGGCCGTGATACAAGGAGGTTATACTGTTAGCCCCAGGTGTCATATTTTTGAAGAGGGGGCAAAAGTTTCCAATATTACAGTACCGCAGGGATCAGTAGGAATTGCTACAATATGTTCTTTAACAATAGATGGAGTTCTTCTGAAGCAGGGTATTCCTGTTGAAACTAAATATGGAGGGATCATCCAGGTAGATAATGGTATACCTGTACGTTTCACAGACCTGATCTCATATACAGGGACTTCACTTGACCCCATCAAGATATTCTTGTCTAAACGAATGACTGATGTTATGGGTATATTGGACCACGGCAGCGGCTTACTTCTGGCTAATCTTCGGGAGGCTCCTATCATTGCTTATGAAAATATCATGGATATAATTGACAGGCTTAATAGTGCCGATATCGATGGTGTTATCAGACATATCCACGCAGGTGATACAGTTCTTTCTGCCCCTATCAGTCCTGGTAAAATAGGTATACCCATTTATGCCGGTGTCAACCCTCTGGCAGCAGTAGTGGAAAAGGGGATAGAAGTGTCAACATACCCGGTCAGTTCGATGATGGATTATGGGGACATGGATAAAATATTTTAGGACATTTTCAACGTAATGTTCTGAAGTTTACTAATAGAATTTTGTGCTTACACCTGAGATGACCTGGACTTGTTTTTCATTAAATATATCACCATATTTAAGATTGTTTCATTAGTCATCGGTCAAGGAGTTAGACTGACTCGATATGTATCGTTTTCCAAAGAACCACTTATTTTTTATGATTAACCAATTTAGTTTGAATAGAACACAGATGACACGGATTATACGGATTTTCACGGATTTATTTTCGTATCCGCGCGCATCCGTGTCATCCGTGCAATCCGTGTTCCATCACAATATCACTCTTAACCGATGACACATGAAGATTGTTTTTTAGTACCTAAAACCATTACATTATTTTAATATTATCTGCATATTTTTTTATAATTGGTCTATTGATATCGATAAATATTCCAGAAAACATTTATGTAGATTTATATTTATAGATTTATATTTTTCGGAGTGGAAATATTTATATAATATTAGCTCAACAGTAGACTGCCGTTGTATGATATAATAATATATAAATACAATGCATATTGGAGACACGCAAATGAGACAAATAGCAATGTATGGAAAAGGTGGTATCGGCAAGTCAACGACCACCCAGAACCTGACCGCAACGCTTGCCGACATGGGCAACAGTATCCTGCAGATCGGGTGCGACCCGAAAGCAGATTCGACACGTATGCTGATGGGAGGAAGAAGACAGCCCACTGTACTTGACACTCTGCGGGAAGTCGGGACAGAGAATGTAACGCTTGAAGAGATCCTGCACGAAGGTTTCAAGGGAATCAAATGTGTAGAAGCGGGTGGACCTGAGCCGGGTGTTGGCTGTGCAGGAAGGGGTGTGATCACAGCCATAAAACTGCTTGAAGTACTCGGGGCTTATGACGATAAACCGGATTTCGTTTTCTATGAC
>JAUVLO010000122.1 GCA_030600695.1 Methanosarcinales archaeon
CATGTGTCATCGGTTAAGAGTAATATTGTGATAGAACACGGATTGCACGGATGACACGGATGCGCGCGGATACGAAAATAAATCCGTGAAAATCCGTCTAATCCGTGTCATCTGTGTTCTATTTAAACTAAATTGGTTAATTATAAAAAATCATTGGTTCTTTAGAAAACAATACATATCGAGCCAGTCAAACTCCTTAACCGATGACTAATGCAATTCAATTACAGGTCTATGTAATTACAGGTCAGTGTAATTATTTCATCAGAAATATCAGTCTTCCAGGTTTCACTTATCAACCATATCAAATGGCATCGGAGTGCCTTCAGGTATTGAATGAATATACCTGTTCCTGAATTCCTTGTCGCGCATCAGGCATGATGGAGGGGTTTTCCTGTAGGTTTTACCCATACGTTTCCAGATATCTTTCAGCGGTTCATCCCTGATATTCCCGAACTTGAGCGGCGTATAAGCACAGGGCAGCACGTCGCCTCCCGATGTGATATGTACCCACCTTCGGCCCGCAAAACAGCCGAACATGTCAGGGCCCATGAAGTATGGGAATGCAGTAATACGGGGTCCTTCCCTGAGCTTGTTCTTCTCCTTCTGGAACCGTCCCAGCCTGTCCACATCACTCGGACCGATGGTCTCGTCCTCATGGTGCAGCCACCGCCCCACTGCAATGATCTCATAGAGCGACATCTCATGCATACCCTTATTCTCTGCAAGAGTATAGAAATCCTCAAGCTCGTCAATGTTATCAGGCGAGACCACCACGAACATATCAGTAAGGATGCCGGCTGCAAGGGCATTATCAATACCTGTCATTGCATCATCATATGAGCCAGCCCGTCCCCTCACCCTTTCGTGTTCCTCCCGGCGGGGGCTGTCAATACTGATCCTTACGGCATACATTCCCGCAGCTTTAAGTTCTTTAGCCTTCTCCGGGGTCAGCCCGTACCCGGACGTGAAAGAGGTGGCAATGGCCTTGGACTTATCCACATGCCTGACCATGTCTGCCAGGTCATGCCTTAGCATGGGCTCGCCGCCATCAAAGGATATGAGATATGAGCCCAGTTCAATGGATTCATCGATCACCCTGTTGACCTCATCTAATGTGAGTTCGGGGTCTGCGATGATATCAGCGGCGCCGCAGTGGATGCACTTGTTAGGACAGCGCATGGTGATGCCGATAGATGACTGGTCAGGCACCCTTTTCTTCAATACTGAAGCAATCTGGGCAGAGATCAGGCGGTCAAAGGCAGTACTGGGTATAGGGGGAGCCCAGGATGAAAATATGATCTTCTCGTCGTCAACAGAAATGGGTTTTTCTTCGAGGAATAGTTTGTTGATACGGTTAACGATTGGTTTTGCCACAGGCGAAAGTGTGCCTTCCGGCACTAATTGCACTTTACCGTTCTCGGTATTGGCGTTTAGTTTAATGTATGATTTGTCATATACTCTCATTTATTCCCAACATCCTTTTCGAGCCAAAGTGAACATGAAGTTATACCCCATATTTTGAAGGACATCCCATTACAAGGAAATTAGCCTCTACTTTATTCTCTGATACCAGAATACCTCTTACAGATACTTTCTCACCTTCGCCCAGTCCGTCAGGTCGATCACCACGGTATAATACCTCGATATCCGCATTACCATCTGTCAATATGAAACGGGTTTCTTCCGTACCGATACTTAACGTACCCTGCTTTACATTACCTGTGATATATACAGGCTGGTCAATATAAGCTGAAGCGTTCTGGGTTACTTGAGTCACTGTGAGGTATTCTGATGAAAAGTCCA
This sequence comes from Methanosarcinales archaeon, assembly GCA_030600695.1. Taxonomy (GTDB): domain Archaea; phylum Halobacteriota; class Methanosarcinia; order Methanosarcinales; family Methanocomedenaceae; genus Methanocomedens_A. The sequence continues at coordinate 1,804 of JAUVLO010000122.1, forward strand.
GTCCCCACATTCCGATGATGGCTATAAGTATGATCGATACAGCAGAGATCGTAACCTTATCTTTTTTCCTCATGGTATTTTTTCCGGGTATCTATTATTTTTTCCGAATATCTAATCCTTAAGGTGTCCTAATAATTCCATCTGCTTGTTGAGCTGTTTTCGTGTCTGTAAGAGCATGAATATATAGACCAGGAAAACGACCCATACAATACCAAATGCTGTCAACATGGATCTGGCATATACCAGGTTCGATATTAGAGTTTCCACAATATCGAATCTACATGTATTTATGGAACTTATAATTAATCCGGATATTTTACTGTTTATATATAAATACGCACAGATTATATTCGTTTTGAAGATAAGTTTACCAATAATTGGACACGTTTAATAATAAGGTGATATTATGGAAAGTTTAAAAAGATTAGTCATTATATTTTCAATTTTGTTAGTAGCATCATTATCTTTCAACCTGATATCTTCAGCAGATTCAGTAGGTAATAGTGATGTGATAACAGAAGATGATGCAATAAATGCTTCAAAAGAGTATCTGAATGACAGCAATGATTTCAATGTTACAGGTAATTTGTCTGTAATAGGAGAGATCAAACTAGAAAGAGAAAAGAATGTACTCGTCTATAATATTGAACTGAAGGACGAGGACGATAAAATTTTCGATGTGCTGGTGGATGCCGAAACTGGTGACATAATAACTCAGGTGGACAGTAAGCCGGATGTGTCGGTAAAAGGTAGCAAGGAAGCGGGGCCCGAAGTTAATAATGGAGACGATAACGGAAATAATGGTAAGAAACCCACGACGAATATGAAGTTCCAGATTGACGGTAACAATTATACTGGCAAGTACGTCAACTTCTCGTACAACAGTAGTACAGGCGAGATAACGAACTTCACCCTGGGTGGTACTCCTGTATTTTCAAGCATCTTAATCGATGATTGGTCTCCGGATATGAAACTCAAAGGTTCTGAGATACGATTTGAAACAAAGTTCCAATCCAAGGGCGAGGATGGAGTAGAAAGAATCACACTAGAAATCCACGATAACCCCAAGGGCCTGATAAAGGTAGACGTGAAAGGGAACAGGAACGTGACCTTTGTGCTGGCTGATGGTATTTCGGGTGAGGTTGGCGATCCTGAGAACGCAGTAAACCTTTCTGGAGAACTCAACGGCACGCTGGTACAGATTGGCCATGAAAATGGTACAGTTGACTTTTCGAAAGACAACAAAAACTTTACCGCCAATGTTACTGATGCCAAGCTAATGTTCAGGACACACCCAGTAACCGTTATGACTCAAGCACAGTTCAACCACCGCAACCAGGTTACGGCCGGTATAATGGCTGGCGATGTGGGTGCCGAGGTAGATATCGAGGGTGAGGATTCCACCAGTACCGTGGTCTATGACAGCCTTAACATCTCTATCGAGCAGGTAGAGAACAATACTGTCAGTATCGATATCAGCTCCGAACTGTCCCAGGGTACCACTGTTTCCTTAAGTGTCAGCAGTGACATCCTGGAGGTCATGCAGGAAGAGAATGTTACTATTCTCTTTGACGGGGAACAGATACAGATGGCAGATAATTACGACGATATCATGAACCCTGACGACGACGGTGGAGCCGCCGAATACCTGGTGGTCGTGGGCTCTGAAGATGTGGAAGTGTTGGTATCCATACCACATTTCTCAGCACACTCCATTACCATAACAACCGGGGATGCCGGAGCTACCTTACCTGACGGAGCTACCATACCTGACGCTGAAGAGGAAGCCACGGGAGCGCCCGGGTTCGGATTCGTTCTCGCCACTGTAGGGTTACTGATGGTCTATCTACTGGGGCGCAGGGATTAGAATATTAGAGTGCAGAGAAGTGGAGTATAGAAAAGTAGAGTAATAGAATATTCAGGAGAGGGTGTTCAAGCTCTCTCCACACCTTCTTTTTTCCACATTATCGATTGTACCTGTCCGTGTGTATGTACACCATATCCCTGGGTATCTCGTGTTTGTGCCGGTCCAGGTAATCGCTTATTTGTCTCATATCTTTAGGATAATACCGTGCGATACTCTTCCCGTACTCCACACCTTCTTTTGTCAGTACATATTCATATCTCTGGGACCAGTGACCATTCATATCATAATAACGCAGGTCCTCGTCCACCAGGCCCATGGCTGTCAATTTCTGGATATCCTCAAACAAGCTGTCCGAATAGGGGAAACCGTACCTGTCATGGAAGCGGTAATCCAGCAGGTTACTTAGACGTTCCTGCTGTCCCAGGTGCCTGACCAACTCATACAGGCAGGTGATGTTCCTGATACGCGGGATCAACAATCGCGTACCATCTTCCTTCGAGAACATGTTATGCAGGCAGTAGAACAGCAGCATGACACCTTCGATATTCAGGTATTTCTCGTTCCTGATAAAACGTAAAAGGTTAGGGGACAGCTCCTCGATCGTGGCCAGTATGTCACCGGATATGACCTCCAGTCCCCCTTGTTCCTTTCCAGAGAACACACACAGGGATATCTGGCGGGATATGGACCTTACCAGGCCATTTGCAAGGGCTGATTCGTCGTACAGGAAGTGTTCCTCTCCCGCCCTCAGGATGCGGGTGCCCTTTGGTACACCCTTTGCTACGGACAGGTCGATCAGCACAGGTATGCCGTAGTGCCTGGAAAAGCGTTTGCCCAGTTCCCGCTCGAACATCTTCTTGGCAGCACCATACCGCGCAATTGTAGACAGTGCCATCCTTATACTTGGTTTCAGTGTTTTCTGGTTGAAGCGGACCGCAGTATTACATATCCTCCCTTCCCTGATGCGCTGGAGCATATCACCTGCAGAAGGGGGACCTTGCTGCCTGATGAAATCCAGCAGGTCACCGTCATTAAAGATCGTAAAGAACTCAGAGACACTCAGTACAATGGCAGTGCGATCTTCCATCGTATCAAGGGTATCTTCCAGGGCCCTGAGCAACATTGCCCGCACGCTCTGGGTTACTGGATTGTGGATAATGGCAGAATAGTGGTGTGAGCGGGCAATAAGCATTGATTCTGCTGCCGCTATGGCCATATCTTCCTCATAACTATCAGTACCGCCCAGCACAATGCGGTCGTCATCCAGGGTCAGGCTGCCGACGATCTGCTCCACATCGATCAGTCCCAGGGACACGCCTGTATGGTATGAATCACGCATGAGAAAATCGATCCTGTCGGCATCGATATCTCCAGACACGATCTGGGACAGG
>JAUVLO010000015.1 GCA_030600695.1 Methanosarcinales archaeon
TGAGGTCAGTGGCGGTCTCGCAAAATTCGTGGCAAAGAATCATCAATACCTGGGTGTGAATAATGCCACTGAAGCGCTATTACAGATTAAAGAGAATCAGGGGAAACTGGGAGTTTTCTGGCATACACAGGGAAGCGGGAAAAGTTACTCAATGATCTTCTTTTCCCAAAAGGTACTGCGCAAAATTCCCGGAAACTACACCTTTGTTATAATAACCGACAGGCAGGAACTGGACGACCAGATATATAAAAATTTTGCCAATACGGGAATCGTAACAGAAGAACACATGCAGGCCACAAGTGGCAAACACCTGCAACAGCTTCTGAGTGAAGACCACCGTTTCATTTTCACATTGATACAGAAATTCCGGACCGAAAAAGATGAAACCTACCCAAAAATCTCAGACCGGGATGATATCATTGTAATCACTGACGAGGCACACCGCAGCCAGTATGATATACTTGCTACCAATATGCGTAATGCTCTTCCCAAAGCCGCTTTTATTGCCTTTACCGGTACACCCCTTATCGTTGGCGAAGAAAAAACAAAAGAAGTTTTTGGGGATTATATCAGCATTTATGATTTCAAACAATCGGTAGAGGACGGGGCTACAGTACCGCTGTATTATGAAAACCGCATCCCTGAACTCCAACTCACTAATAAAGACCTCAATGAAGACCTGGAATGCTTAATTGAAGAAGCAGAATTGGATGAAGAACAGGAACAGAAAGTTGCCAGGGAATTTGCCCGTGAGTACCATCTGATTACCAGGAATGACCGGCTTGAGAAGGTCGCAGAAGACATTGTTGCACATTTCATGGGCCGTGGGACTACTGGTAAGGCAATGGTCATTTCTATTGATAAAGCCACTGCGGTAAAGATGTATGATAAAGTGCAGGAGTACTGGCAAAAATATCTCAACGAACTTGAGTCTGGGCCGGTCCCCTCGTATGAAAGTGAGAGAAAAGAACACCTGGCCAGAATCAAATTCATGAAAGAGACAGACATGGCAGTGGTGGTCTCCCAGGAGCAGAATGAAATTGAAACCTTCAAAGAAAAAGGATTGGATATTGCCCCACATAGAAGACGGCTGGTAAATGAAGACCTGGATAAAAAATTCAAGGACCCGGATGATCCATTACGCATTGTATTTGTCTGTGCTATGTGGATGACCGGTTTTGATGTTCCTTCCTGTTCCACCATCTACCTCGACAAACCCATGCGCAACCATACATTAATGCAGACCATTGCCAGGGCGAACCGCGTCTTTGGCGATAAGTTAAATGGCTTGATTGTGGATTACATCGGAGTATTCCGGAATTTAGAAAAAGCCCTGGCAATCTATGGATCAGCAGCAAGTGGAAAAACCAAAGAGGGCGAAACTCCGGTAAGGAATAAAAGTGAGCTTGTTAAGTACCTTAAACAGGCAATCAATGAAACCACAAAATTTTGTAAAAAACGGGGTATAAACCTGGCTCAAATCCAGGCTGTTGATGGTTTTAAAAGGGTGAAATTGCTTGATAATGCTGTTGAAGCAATTTTAATTAATGATGATTCAAAGAAAAAATACCTGTCACTGGCAGTGAACGTAGCTAAAATATACAGGGCGATTCTCCCAGACCCAGCCGCAAATGAGTTTGGACCCCGCCAGAAACTCATCACAGTAATAGCTGCAAAAATTCGCTCCTTGACACCAAAAGCAGATATTTCAGATATTATGGGTGAAGTTGAAGATTTGTTAGATCAGTCAATTGCTACAGAAGGATATATCATCCAAGATCCATCTGAACAATCTGATGTAAGCAAATACCTGGATTTAAGCCAGGTTAATTTTGAAGCATTAAAGGAAGCTTTTGAAAAAGGCCATAAACGGATTGAAACAGAAAAATTAAGAGCTTCAATTGAAAATAAATTGGCACAATTGGTTCGTTTAAATAAAAGTCGGATGGATTATCTGGAGAAGTTCCAGGAAATGATTGATGAGTATAATTCTGGCTCACATAATGTGGAGTTTTTTTTCACTAAACTAATGGCTTTTGCACAAGAACTAAATGCAGAAGAAAAACGGGGAATTGTTGAAAAACTTAGCGAAGAGGAACTCGCAATATTTGATCTATTGACTAGGCCAGAAATGACTTTGGGCAAGAAAGAGGAATTACAGGTTAAAAAGGTCGCACAGAAGCTTTTGGAAACTCTTAAAGAGGAGATGTTTGTGCTGGATTGGCGTAAAAGGCAGCAATCCCGGGCTGCGGTCCTTGTATCTATTGAAGAGACTTTAGATCTTCTGCCTCGAATTTATACTCCGGATTTATTTCAAAATAAGTGTGATTTAGTATATCAGCACGTATATGACTCGTATTTTGGGCCGGAACAAAGTATTTACGCTCTTGCTGATTGAAGCACTAATTGAAACATATTTCATTTACTAAACCTCCCACCCCCCGCCAAACCCTTATCACCCCCCATACCTCAACTACCCCCCAGGCCCTCGCTAGGAGTTATCACCCGCGGCAGGTACGGCAGATGTCTGCCGGACATCCTTTATACTTACCATAAAGATTCAAAAAATCAAGACAATACAAAAACAGACACAATAGGCAATAAAATAAACCCATCTCAAGTATTTCTTAACCCGAAGACGAATATCAATTCAACTTAACCCCAGTAATACTCGTAATATTATTCTCCTGCATAGAAACACCGATGGTCCTTTCAGCCGCCTGCACCATAGGCTTTCGCAGACTCACCACAATGAACTGGGCATTATCCCTGGCCTTTTTCACTCTCTGTGCCACCCTTTCCGCATTAGAACCATCCAGGAACATATCTATCTCATCAAAAGCATAGAACGGTGCCGGCCTGAACTGCTGGATAGAAAAGATCAATGCCAGTGCGGTCAGGCTCTTCTCCCCACCACTCAAAGCCTCCATCCGCTGCAGGCTCTTGTCCTTTGGCTGGACCTTCATAGTAAGGCCGCCCGCAAAAGGATCCTCAGGGTTCTCAAGCTCCAGTTCTCCGGGACCGTCAGACAGCTCAGTGAAAATACTCTTAAAATGATGATTGATACCATCAAAACACTCCATGAACGCCTGTTTCTTCATCTGCTCGTACTTGTGGATACGCTCAAGTATCTCCTCACGCTCATGGTCCAGGATATCACGACGGCTGCGCAGGTCATTACTGCGCCGCTCCACCTCTTCATATTCCTCAATGGCCCGCATGTTCACAGGTTCCAGGGAGGTCATTGTCCTGGTAATAGAAGCGATCCTGGTCCGGACCTCCTCCTGTGTTGGCACATCCTCACTCAGTTCCAGACCCCTCTCCTCAACCTCTATCTTAAACTCCTTCACCTGCTGTGCAAGAGTATCCCGCGTGGCATTCAAGGCCATCAATTGCCGCTGGGAACTCTCAAGCCTGACCTTGATCTCCCCATGCTGCTTCTGCCATGATGCATATTCCATCTGGATATCCTCCCTGGCTTTTCGCATATCTGCCAGTTCCACATCCAGTTCCTGCTCCCGCTTCAGCTTATCCTCAAGAGAAGATTCCATTTCAGTTATTCCACTGCGCAACTGCTCTATCTTAGAGCGCAGTTCATCCTTCCTGCCATCCAGTTCTGACAGCCTGGTCCTGATCTCTCCGACCCTTTCACCGGCATACTTCAGTTCAGTGTTAAAGTTATTGATATTAGCCTCGATATCCCGCTCACGGTTCTCAAGCCTTTTGATCTCATCCTCGATGCGCTGTGCCTGCTCATTCAACTCAGGCACCTGTGAACCTTTCAACTGCTCCTCCAGTTCCCCTGCCCTGGCCGCAAGTCCGGTGATCTCCTGCTCAACCTCTTGCTTATCACCATCTATGTTCTCCATCTCTTCGCGCAGTTCCTTCCTGCCCGACTCGATCTCCCCAAGTTCGGCCTGTTTATCGGTAATAAGCACAGTGAGCCTTTCACCCCGGCTGTTTATCTCCTCTATCGCCATCTGCTTTTTAGCTATCTCTGTCTCGACATCCCTCATTTCCGTCTGGACAGATGAGACATGCCCTTCCACTGTATCCAGTTTGGTTATCAGCGTACTGCGCCTGGATTCATGTTCTGTGATCTGCTCTGCCAGTTTGGTTATCTTATCCTCTTCAGAAGCTGCAAAGGATAATCCTCTCCTGGACAGGCTGCCGCCGGTCATGGCCCCGCTCTTTTCCACCACCTCGCCTTCCAGGGTGACCATACGAAGTCCGCCCATTAATCGCCTTGCAGTAGCCAGGTCCTCAACGATCAGGGTATCCCTGAACACGTAATTGAATGCAGCATCGAACTTCCGGTCAAAATCAACTAAGTTGATAGCATAATCTATCACACCCACCATATCGGAAATATCACGGTAGCCTGAAGGTGGCATCATCTTGTTCAAAGGCAAAAACGTGGCCCTGCCGCCCCGCTGGTGCTTGAGGAATGATATGGCCCGGGAGGCATCTTCATCAGTATCCACCACAATACCCTGCATACGACCGCCCGCTGCCACTTCCAGGGCAGTGGCATATTCCTGGTCCACCTTACCAAGCTGGGCAATGGTACCATAAATACCGGGCAGCTCCCTCATTTCCCTGGCCTTCAGGACCTTTTCTACAGCATTACTGTATCCTGATACTTCTTTTGCTGCCCTGACCCTTGCCTCGGCTGTCATGTACTCCTGCTGCAACTTACGCAGCTTCTCGTCCAGGTCCTTGAGCACACCCTTCATCTGGGAGCGGTTGGATTCCAGGTCATCAATATCATTGTTAAGGTCTTCAATCTGTTTGTTAAGGGCCTGGATCTCCAGTACTACATCCTCCCTGTCATCATCAGCCGACTTGATCTTACGCCCGGAATCTTCTATCTCTTCCTCGATATCCTTAATCTCAGCACTGCGCCGCCGCATAGCATCAAGCAGCCGATCCTCCTGGCGCATCAGTTCGTTCTTGCGGTTACGGGACTCTTCAAGGTCATGTTTCACGTTTGACAGTTCATCACGGGTCTGTACGAATTTCGAATCCACTTCTGCGATCCTGCTTCGAAGTACCAGCAACTGGGAATTCTGGTCCCCTATCTCACTGGTAATACCCTCCTTGCGATGTCCCTCTTCCTCTATCTTCAAGGTTAGCCCGGCTGTATTCTCCTTGATATTATCAATTTCGATAAGTCCTTTCCTGCGCTGGGAATCCAGGTCAGTTATCTCGGCTTCAGTAAGTGTAATAGTGTTCTGGCTGACCGATATCTCTCCTTTGGTCTCCTCGATCTGCCGTTTTATACCGATCTGCTCCTCTTCACCCATCCTGGTTATCTGTTCGTTCAGTTCCTTTAAACCTGACTCCAGTTCGTCCATCTTCTCCTGTTTGGATCCAAGGAGTGATTCAAGTTCTAACTCCCCCTCCATCCTGGAACTGATCTCTTCCACTATCTTGTCAAACTCTTTTTGCGCATCCTTGAGCTTGGAGAGCAGCACGTAACCTTCATAGCGTACTTTTTCCTCCTGCAGGGTCTGGTACTTCAGTGCCTGGTCCCGCTCACGCTGCAGTTTTTCTCGCTGGCCGTCCACCTCTGCCAGTATGATATCCACCCGCTCGATACGTTCTTTAACAATATCCAGCTCATTCATGGCATGGTCTTTCTTATTATCGAACTCGGCCACACCTGCTATCTCGTCGATTATCTTGCGCCGCTCTGTGGCTGTCATTTCTGTGATACGGGTAACATCACCCTGCATAACCACGTTATAGCCTTCCGGGGTGATCCCGGCCTTGGCAAGATAGTTATGGATATCCCTGAGGGTGACCGCCTTATTATTGAAATAATAATAACTGTAATATCCCGAATTGGTCTGGCGCACTTTCCTGGTAATGATTATTTCGTCAGAATCCACTGGCATCTCGCGGTCCGAGTTATCGAACCGTATCATGACCTGGGCAAAATCGGGTTTCTTACCTCCGTCCCCGTTATATATCAGGTCTGTAAGTTTTTCTGCACGCAGGGTCCTTGAACTTGAAAGACCGAGACAAAAAAGTATCCCATCCACAATATTGGACTTGCCGCTCCCGTTGGGTCCTGATATCGTGGTAAAACCGTCATAGAAAGGTATCTTGATTTTCCTTCCAAAAGATTTGAAATTCTGGAATTCGATTTCTTTTATATGCACCTAATACCTCACGATGCAGTGTTTTTTTCACTGTATATGATCTATAAGATTATGTGCTCCAGGTAAATGCGAACGTTACTGAGCATTTTCTTGCTGTTATTTCTTATATTCGATAACTACATCCTCATCTTCCCTGGCCTCTATAACAACCTCGCCTTTCCTGACAGAGCCGGGTGCAGGATTTTTAGCAATTATGATATCCTTTTCATCCTTTTTCTTACGTGGAACCCTGTCCTCGTCACTTTCTGCAATGATAAAACGGGATGAAGATTTAGTTTTCTTTTCTGTGGCAGACGGTTCTTCCCTGTGAACCTGTACACCGTCATGCCAGTCAGATAATTTTTCGGGATTTCCAGACCGGGTGGTTGAAGGGGGCTGGTCTACCTTGTCGTCTTTAAGGTATTTATTTTTCATGTCCTGGATTATTGTTTTTTGGTCAAGCAGTTCCTTCATGACCCCATCATAGGACAGGGAAATATCCCTGAGCTTATTCTCAAGCACTGATATTCTCTTGTCAAAGTCAAGGTCTTCCTTCATGCCTTCACGCAGCTCTTCAACAATGGACTCTTTTATCGAATCCCTGAGTTCATTGATCTCACGTTCTTTCGCGACCAGCTTCTGTTCAAGCCTTTCAACTAAAATATCCCTGTTTTCGCTTATCACTGGAACCCCTCAATAATTTACCTCATATCTATTTTACTATGTGAGTTAAGTTACTAAAATAATTTGTGGTAATATTATTTTAAAGATTAAAAAGCTTATAGTTAGCTTATAATTATGTACCGATCGCTTCCCTGTCAGGGCGATACGCGCTTGCGGTCCCTGGGGAACAGTACAACATCCCTGATGTTGTCCACATCCAGCATGGTCATAAGCAGCCTCTCGGCCCCCAGGCCCCATCCCGAATGCGGCGGGATTCCGTACCTGAATGCTTTAAGGTAGAACTCGAACCCGTCAGGGTTCAGCCCCTGGTCCTGTATGCGCTTATGCAGCATATCGTGGTCATGCACACGCTGGGCACCCGAGGAAAGTTCCATGCGGGGGTGCATCATGTCAAAGGCCTTGGTAATTTGAGGTTCGTCTTCGTAGGGCTGGGTGTAGTAGGGCTTGATCTCAGTCGGCCAGTCCTTGATAAAATAGTGCTCACCTATGGCCTCGCCTATGACCTTCTCGGCACTTGTGCCCAGGTCGTCACCCCATTCCAGGAGCTCCTTTGAGTTCTCGTTGTTGATCTCAATGGCTTCGTCATAGGTCAGGCGCCTGAAGGGTGCTGTTGGGATAGTCAGTTCAATGCCCAGCGTCTTAAGGCTGGGTACGGCCCTCTCGGCAACCTTTTCATAAACATAAACGATGAGGTTCTCCAGTATCACCATCACGTCCTCGTGGTCCATGAAACTGGCCTCGATATCGATACTGGTGGCTTCGTTCAGGTGCCGCCTTGTGTCATGCTCCTCAGCCCTGAATATGGGGCCGATCTCGAACACTTTGTCCATGCCGCCGCTCATCATGAGCTGCTTGAAGAGCTGGGGGCTCTGGTTCAGGAAGGCTTCGGTATCGAAATAGGTGATCGGGAACAGTGCGGTGCCTCCCTCGGTAGCGGTTGCCACTACTTTTGGGGTGTTTATCTCGATAAATCCTTCCTGCTCTAAAAATTCCCGTACGGCAGAGAGCATGTGGTGGCGGATGCGAAATACTGCCTGGGTCTTTGGCCTGCGCACGTCCATGAAGCGGTTGTCCAGCCTGGTGTCCAGTTCTGCGTCCACCTTGCCTGTGGTATCCATAGGCAGCGGGGACTTGGCCGGGTTCAGCAGCTCGATCTTTATCGGGACCAGTTCGTAGCCGCCTGGGGCCTTTGCTTCTGCCTTGACCTCGCCTTCAACCAGTACGACGGATTCACGGCTGAGGGCTTTTGCGGTCTTAAGCACTGCGGGGTCGATGGTCTTTTTGAACAGGGTTATCTGGGCCATACCTTCCCGGTCCCTGAGGACGAGGAACATAATGCCGCCCAGGTCGCGTATCTCGTGGACCCAGCCTGCGAGTTTTACGGTCTGGCTGTTCATTTCCGGGGTTACGTGTGATGTGTAGTGGGTTCGCCTGAATTCCATGTGTGCACCTTGTATATGATTATGAAAATTTTATGGGGTTTTGTTTCTTGATGTGTCTAATGTATTATTAAATTACGTTTTGGGGGTGACCTATGTACCTCATACATGAATTTCGGTGCATCAAGGGTGATTTTAAGAATCGTCAACTCCCCCCACTACCCACTACCCACCTACCCTTTCATCCCCACCACTATCGCCGTCGTATAACTAAACACCATTCTCCCATCCTCCACCCGCACATCCAGCCCTGACCTATCCCCATCCATCGAAGCCCTCATCATCTCCCTGATCCTCTTCACATTCCCGACTGGCGGGTCAGCCATCCCAATCCAGTGCCCAAAGTCAAAAACAGAACTTCCACCAACCCTGTCAACCACCACCAGCCCAGCCTCTTGCAGCATCCGCTCAATCTCAGATGCCATGTAGTGTTTGATGTGCGACGGGTCCCGCAGGTTCTCCATCTTGTTCTGGTACTCGCTCTTTGCAGCATCCTCAGAAGATAACATATCCTCAATGACCAGCCTGCCGCCCGGTCGCAGCACCCTGGCCATCTCAGACAGGGATATTCGGGGTCCTGGGAAATGGTGGAACGAGAACCTGCACGTCACCGCATCGAACTCTGAATCCCCGAAAGGCAGGTGCTCTACATCCCCGTTCAGGCATGTAATATTATCAAGCTCCCTATCCTGTGCAGCCTGCACCGCCAGCTCAAGCATCCCGGGCGTGATATCAATGCCAATGACCTCCTTCACATGAGGCGACAGGGCCGTGGCAAGATAACCCGTACCTGTAGCCACATCCAGCACCCGCTCCACACCGGTCAGGTCCAGCAGTCCCACCACAGTATCCAGGTCGGCCTGGTCCATCAAGGCACCGCATGCCGCATAGGCATTAGAGCGCTTGCTAAACTGTTCCACTGCCACTTTTTTTGAATATGTGTTCATTCCGGCTCCTGCCTTACTATGATACATATTACTATTTTACCGTAACCGAATCAATTATATCTGCTCCATTCCAAGAGAATAATGCTATGGCACAGACCCTGTTCCCCAGGGATATGGAAATACTAAAAAAAGTGGTACTGAAATCTGGAATCTGTTAATTACATAAAGGAGCATGTGTCATCGGTTAAGGGTAATATTGTGATAGAACACGGATTGTACGGATGACACGGATGCGCGCGGATACGAAAATAAATCCGTGAAAATCCGTCTAATCCGTGTCATCTGTGTTCTATTCAAACTAAATTAGTTAATCATAAAAAATCATTGGTCTTTTGGAAAACAATACATATCAAGCCAGTCAAACTCCTTAACCGATGACTAATGCATAAAGGAGGAATAGCATGCCGCACATCATGGAGATACTTGGACGTACAAAGGTAGTAATACAGGATGGCAAGGTAGTGGAAGTGGGTGAGCCGAAGGTTAAGTGGTGTCCACTGTGGAACAAGGCCACCGGGGTGGAGAATATCACGCAAGAGGCTGTCAGGCAGAACATAGAACAGCGTATCAGGGAATTCGGCATGTTCACACCAAACAGGCGTTTTGATCCGGGCGTATTCGCCAGTTTTGGTATTTCAGAGGTGATGATGACTGCCCTTGGCAAAGGCCTGATCGATTCCACAGTAACGGTATGCGACGGGGCCGGTACCGTGGTCACATCCAGCCCTGCACTTGTCCAGGGTATGAACGCCCAAATATCGGGCCTGGTGGAAACCGAGCCCATTCCTGAAGTGATAGATGCCATACACAGGATGGGCGGCCATGTGCTTGACCCTGCCACTGCCAGGATAGACCAGGCCGCAGGACTGGAACTGGCAGCCGGAGAGGAACACAGCAGGATCGCAGTATCAGTGGTTGACCCTGCCCTGGCCTCGCAGTTGCGTGAACTTGAAGCCGGGCTTGGGATCAAGGTGATATTAATGGCAGCCCACCTCACCGGCATTTCCCGGGATGATGCCAGGAACATGATAAGCCAGGTAGATATAATCACAAGCTGTGCTTCAGGAAATATAAGGGAACAAGTGAAACCTCTCATCCAGGTGGGTACTGCCATACCCCTGTTCGGACTGACTCAATCAGGTAAAGAGATCCTGGTCGAAAGAGCAAAAGAAGTACAGTCCCCGCTTCTGATAAACACCATGGCCCTGCCTGTCCTGCCTGAAGAAAAACAGCCCAGGCCATTGGTTGATTAATTTCTTAATTGCTTACCTTTTTTCCTTGTGAAATACCGGCAAGGTGCCTGAATTCATTTTCTGCGGTTTTAATGTCATCCAGTCTCTTTATTTTCTCCTTGTCAATGAAAGTAATTTTTATTTTCAATTGGTCAACCCCCTGTAAATTCTCCCATCCGTAACGCCGGGTTTTGTTTCCCACCGTCGGGAAATAGTTCGTTTTTCTGACTAAAAACATTTTGATACCAGATATGGTAAATAATGAATTTTTATTATATTTCAAATTCATAATTTATTTCAGATGCATGGTAAATTATTTATACGGAAAAACCCAATCAATAATTATGACCTGGCATAGCATAGATGCTGTAGACACAGCATTCAAAAGGACTAAAAGTGCACTGATCGAACCTTTTAATTTCTGGAAATGGATCAAACTTGGGATTATCATCTTCCTTCTTGGCGGCAGCGGAGGAGGGGGAGGCGGTGGCAACTATGGCGGTACAGGTCAGGATTTCGGGGGAATTGATGATAGCGGGGAACCTTTAATAACAGATTCCCAGTTCTCGGAATTTAGTGATATGTTCACTCAGTTCCTGGACACTTATTTGATATTTATCCTGTTAGGAATAGCATCTATCATAGGGATAATGCTATTCTTGTCCTATATTTCAAATGTCATGGAATTTGTCTTTGTGCACTCCCTGGTTACCAATGTCGTAACATTCTGGGCATATACACGTCAATACCTGCGCCAGGGTTTTAATCTGTTCATGATCCGGTTCGTCCTGGGTCTGGCATTTCTTTCCATAATAATAATCTCCATGCTGCCGATAGTTTTGCCGATACTGGATTCACCAAGTGATCTACATTTTGGAATGTTAATCGGGGGCATGTTCTTATTTGCGGGTGTTCTGCTCATACTTGCCATTATCAGCGGAATAATCGAGTCATTCATTAATCTCTCCATACCCATGTCCATGTACCAGAACACCGGCATTATTGCTGCTTTTAAGAAAGTCCTGGGCTTATTCAAGGCCGACTGGAAGCAGATAATAGTTTACTGGGTGGTAAGGTTCTTCCTCGGAATAATAGTAGGGATAATTGTGGGGCTGGCAGCAATAATCCTGTTCATTGTAGTATTTGGCATTATTTTCATGCTGGGCCTGATACTTTACCTTCTATTGTCATGGGCCGGACTGGGTATAGGAGATGCCGTGTTCTGGGTAATTATGGCACCCTTCGGACTGGTAGTATTTGTTCTACTATTCGTATTCTCACTGCTGGTGTCGGTGCCCGTGCCGGTATTCATGAAATACCATATGCTCAGTTTCCTCAAGTCATGGTATCCCGAATCCCAAATTCCTTTCTTTGAACTGGCTCAGGAAAAATAGTGAATATTTAATTGAACAGCGGCAGGATGTGCATGGTCTCATGCAATCTTGCCAGTTCTTCCTTTTGAGCAGGGCCAAATTCTTTTGGGTACTGGGTTTCTACCACATCATCAGGGGACGGCCCATTTGTATAGACTTCGAACTCTGCGTTCATAATATTACCACTCTCATTGGTGTGGCCAAATCCCCAGATATGCCCCAGTTCGTGCAGTAAAATCGTGGTCTCTATATCATTCTGGGGCAGGGAACTTTTGAATATTATTATGGAATCGGCGGCATAGGTCACACCAACCGAATACAGGTTTGTAGAGGCTGCTGGCATATGGGACGAATAATCCTGGTCATCCGGGTGCCATACAGTATCCAGGTATAGGATGTAGAGAGTGATGTTTCCACCAAACCATCCGGTCCAATGGTCCCTGTTCTGTTCCTGGAGCATTGATGTTGTCTTAAAAAGGTCATCCCCATAGATCACTGGCGGAACCTCCTCATCTTCAATATCCTGATCGAGGTATATCAAAACCTCCTTGCCTGAATACATCTCTATCTGCTGTTGTAGGGCTTCAACAGTTTCCGGTGCGGGTTCCATACCGGGCTGGTAGTCTATTTCAACTACAATTGTTTTGTATGGAGAGTATTTTGAAAGGTACATGGCATTATAAGACCCGGGGATGTGACTCTCACCATAATGAACATAAGCCGGTATCAGTATCAATACGACAGCCAATGCTACTGCTGTCACCAGTATGATAGTATAAATTACCAATGTTTTCAGGACTGATTCACTCATTTTGGTGCTCAAATAATATATATTGGATGTTATTATTTATTATTCATCCACATTGAATTCTATATTCCTGTTTTCCAGTTCCCTGGTGATCTCCTGGAAGAATATGCCCTGTCCCTGTATGTGGGTGTGCCCCGCCTCATGCAGGCGTCCTCCTTCCATACCGATACTGGTGGTAAGGGTGCCGCATGAGGGACTCCCTTTTACTCCGACCAGCCTGATACTGTGGCCTGCCTCGTAGAGCATCTGGATGGTGTCTGCTGTGGGCTGTAGGATGCGGCGGCAGAAACGCCTGTAATTGGGGATATCCAGTTGCTCAGAAGTTATTTCCCAGCGTTTGGGTCCAAGGTAGATGATTTCCGGACAAGGAAGTTGAATAATGCTACCAGTCAGGTCCGGGCGGCTGTGGGATTTCAGCCCTTTTAGCTGCACATAGGGGTTTACCAGGCAGTGGGCGATCACCTGTATCTCCTGCATATAAGTGGGATATGGCATCATTGGAATTAATACTTTTCACTCTAAGCGCATCAGTTACATTCATATCTTAAGTTCTTGCCAGATATCCGGACAGGTATCCGGACTGAAGGCATACGGTGCCGGAGCTGGATATGTGCATATTACCGGACCCGAAGTGCAGGCGGTCGCTGGTATGATGGCTGGCGGCGGTAGAGTGAAGAACTAATGGGGCTGAAATTAGTTCACTATTAACCGCAGAGTGCGCTGAGGAACGCAGAGAAATGCAAAAATGCATATTTGTGCAGCGGATCAAGTTGCAGGGCAGGTGATGTGGATTCTAATACTTTCACCCTGCTTGGATTGCGTATATATGGGAAGAAATCCAATTATATTATAGTCAATAAATTTGCTTTTATTTTTCCTGATAAAAAAGAGCAGAAAGAAATTGTATCAATTTCGTCTACATTTTCAGATCGCATCGAATCGGAAAAACAAAAAAGTTTCATGTAAAAATCATTGACAGGTGAGATCATGGTCAAAGTGAATTAACATGCAGGAAGATAACAAACTCATCGTATTCCAAGACAGGAAAATAAGACGGATCTGGCAACACGAAGAATGGTATTTTTCTGTTGTGGATATTATTGGAGCATTAACAGATAGTACAAACCCGAATAATTACTGGAAAGTTCTGAAACATAGGGAAAGTCAGTTGGTTACAATTTGTAACCAACTGAAACTGCCATCAATCGACGGTAAATATTACAAAACCGATTGTGTCAATACACAGAACGCATTCAGGCTCATCCAGTCTATTCCTTCTAAAAAGGCAGAACCGTTCAAGCAGTGGCTGGCAAAAGTGGGATATGAGCGGGTACAGGAGATTGAAAACCCTGAACTCGCCCAGGAAAGAATGAAGCAACTCTACGAGCAGAAAAACTACTCAAAAGAGTGGATCGAGAAAAGACTCAGAGGTATTGCCATCCGCCAGGAATTGACTGACGAATGGAAAGATAGAGGTGTGAACCTGAGTATAGAATATGCAATCCTTACTAATGAAATATCCATAGCAACATTTGGAAAGACCGTCGATGAATATAAGAAATATAAGAATCTTAAAAGAGAAAATCTGAGAGACCATATGACAGATATGGAACTTATTTTCTCAATGCTTGGAGAAAAAGTAACCACAGAGATCACACGAAGCAAAGATGCCCTTAAATTCCATGCATGCAAAAATGCGGCTCAAGAGGGCGGAGGAGTTGCAGGAAATGCAAGGTATGACGCCGAGGCGAAGATTGGCAAACCTGTTGTCTCGGGAGGGAATTACCTCACTGAACCGGAAAAAGAGAAAAGAAAGCGATTACAATGACCTGTGACTCAATGGAATTACTGGAAGTCGAATACCCCGCTGTTGAGGTATTGACTCCGCACCTGGGCTGGATAAAAATTGACAATAAAGAGTCCGAAAAACTGCACAGTCTCAAGCATCAACTTTGAACCTGTTGCCGCACCCTCTACTACCCGTGCCCGCCGCCTGAATCTGACCCTGCTATTGTCATGACCACCGGATACTTTTCTAACATATCACCTTCACTTCACATCTAATTTATATCTGATTTACACCTGACTTTAATAGATACAATACCTGACGTACCTACTCCACATCAGTTATCTGGAGCAATACTTCATAATAGTATCCACTTCCAAGGTCCACCTCTGTCATTACACTGCCAGTAACCACCACGCTGTCCCCCTGGGATACATTAAAAGTTGTAGGACATCTTGCCTTCAACTGTCCTGTACCGTCATCAAGTGTCAGGAAATAATCATCAATGAGCGCAACGTTTTTCACTACCACGGCAGATACCTTCACAACCTGTCCATCCAGTTCCGCAGACATGGACAGGATATCTTCTATCCTTGTGCCCCCATCAACAGGTGTGACATTGATGTCACCTGTTACTATATTATCGCTGCCATGCGGGCTGCCGTGCGGGGAGTTCGAAACAGATGTGGTCCCGTCAGAGACTGATTCAGCGAATAAAATAATGTCGAACGTCCTTCCAAGCTGGGTACTGGAAAACTCGATATTCAGGTTGCCAGTGGCTGTTATCTCTGTGCCGTTATCCAGTTGTATCGGATACCCTGCCACCCACATGCTGCCAGTGCTGTCAGTGATCTCAATGTATGTATAACCCTCAACATCGATGGTCTGGTTCACGATACCTGTCACACGGATGGTTTCATGTGCATAAGGGTCTGCAAGTGCTTCGCCTATAGTGACATCCACTACAGCAGGAACCACCGGCATGATGTGGTTGAATTGCTGCTGGGGGGCGGGTTCGCTGTCGGTACATCCTGAGATCACCAGTCCGGTCATAACTATGGCCAGTGTAATTACTGTCTTGATTAGCTTGTTCATTGTTTTTCCTCTTGGCCAATTATCATTGTCTACTTATCATTGTCTAATTATTACTGTGGAACTTGAATCGGCGTGAGGATTAGAACTCATTTTTATACATAAACGTTGTCATCTATTTTCAAGTATGAAGCAAAGACCGGTCAGCCACCTGAAAGCCTGGAACACAGAACACCTGCGTGGTATCTGGAAGGGGCCGTATTCACTGGATTTTTTTGACAGGTATGTAACACCCCCTGCCCGTATCCTTGATGCAGGCTGCGGAGTAGGGAGATACACGATCCCCCTTGCCATGCGGGAATATGAAGTCACAGGTGTGGATATATCCCGCATTGCCATCACTGAACTGGACAATGCAAGGTTACGCCGCAATATGGAAATGGGCCTGGCTGCTGCGGATGTATGCCATCTTCCCTTCAGGGACAATACATTTGATGCAGTGGCTGCCTTCGGCGTCCTGCAGCACTTGCTGGAAGAGGAAAGAAGTGCGGTGCTGCCAGAGTTCGCACGTGTGCTGGTGCCTGGCGGCACCTTAGTAATAGAAGTACTTGGCAGGGAGGATATGCGCATGGGAGGCAGGGAAGTGGAACCAGCCACGTTTTTGCGTAGTACAGGCTCAGTGTATCATTATTTTGACCCTGACGAGATCAGGGACATTTTTTCTGGCCTGGAGATTATCGACATCAAAGAAAACAAGGTCATCAAGAACATTGCAGGGAAGAATCATATGAGGCACATGATCTCAGTGGCTGCAAGGTCGAGAGAAACAGATAAATAATTTGATATGGAACATTATATATTAAAGGGATAAATCTATGAACGGAATATATATATGAACAGCCGAATAATTTTACTCATAACAGGACTGTTATTATCATCAATATTTTTAACCGTGGGTACTGCAAGTGCTGAGCCACCAAGGTACCTGCAGGTGAAATCTATTACAATGACCCTCGAAGGTCCGGATGCTACCTTCAACATCGAATATGAACTGGATTTTATTGCAAGGATGTATGTCCTTTTCCTTGGTACAGGAAGCATAGAACCTGCAATCTATGACATATTCAATGATTTTGATAATACGGAGGTACTGAGTGTCAGGGAAGATAGTGCAGTGGTCAAAGTAATGAATGTATCCTACCAGGACCCTGAACAAGGAGAAAATATGTTATTCCATGATTCCCACAACCTGGGTACTACTGTTGATACTTTCATCCTTATTTTTCCCTCAGGTAGAGTGAGAACGTTTTCTGACCTTTCAGCTACACCAAACACGTTTTTCGAAGCATGAAAATGAATCGGATTATTTCTTCTTTTTCTTTTTATTGTCAAACACAGAAGGTAAGTGCACCATATATGTACCATCTTCCTTCAATGCCATGATTATCTCCTTGCGCTCCAGCAGTGCTTCAAGATTGAGTTCATAAGAACCCGGGCCCATTATTCGAATCGATTCAATGCGCTCACCCTCAGGTTCCTGTTCTATCTTTTCAACCTCATCCACCTTGACCCCCTGGTCTGCAAGGAACTCATCTATCTCCTTGAGGAATTTCTTTGCCGGCTGTTCTTCCTCCCCTTCGATTGTACTCTCAGGGACTGCCTGGTACTCATCATGTACAAAAAGGAACTTGTTCCAGCCGCAATTAGGGCAGCCGTTAAGTATCTCCACGGCGCCGTCCTTGAAAATCTTCTCACACCTGGTACATTTGTGGGGCATACTTCCTCTTTATTATAGCAAAGTACTATTAAGTATTTATTAAGTATTTATTGTGAGGATACCAGTGCACTGATAAGATCGCGGTCCTTTTTCAGTGTTTTCAACTGGTTTGCCGGGCCGATCACTGTTAATCTTGTCCTGATAGCAGGTTTCCTGAATATCCGGTCTATTAATTTCTGGTTCTGGCTGCTGGGATAACTCTCGATCTCAATTCCTGCAAAATCTTCCGGAGTGATCTCGGTCATGGTCATCTCGATGAGTTTTGCTTCTTCAGTGGGTGTCAATCCTTTTTCAAGCACCATGATCTTACCTTCCTTGACGCCATCGAGTATCAGCCGTATTTTTTCCATGGCTGTCATGTCAGCCATCTTTTCCTCTGAGATCAGGTCCATCTGTACTCCGATCATGATATCACCCGAAATGGTCCGCGATCTCTTCGTAGAGAGCATCTATGTTCTGTCCATCCAGCGCTGATATTGGTACAAGTGGATGCTGGGGGAATGCACTGCGTATCCTTGCAGGTGAGGATTCGGGCAGGTCGATCTTGTTGGCAGCGATCAAAAGCGGCAGTTTCCTTGCTTCCATGTTCCCGATAACGGTCACATTCACCTGGGTGAACGGGTCTTCGGTAGCGTCCATCACCAGGATCACGCCGTCCAGGTCATCAAGCCATTTCACGGCTTCGATGATACCCTCAGTGGCTTCCTTGGCCCTGCGCTTTGCTTCCTCTTCTTCCAGACCATGGGCCATGAACTCATGGAAGTCTACCTTGGTAGCCAGCCCTGGAGTATCCACAATATCCAATGTGACCTTTGAGCCGTTGGATTCGATGGTCACACCTTCACGGCGGCGCGCCCGCCTGGTTTCATGCGGGACATTCGATACCGCACCCATAGCATCACCGGTCCAGTCCCTGATGATCCGGTTTGCCAGGGTGGTCTTTCCTGCATTGGGCGGCCCGTATATACCGATCTTTGCAATCTTCTTCTTAAATAAGCTTTTAAATATGGATGAAAAATTCTTTTTTACTTTCTTGATAAATCCCATTCTTTTTCCTCCTTTTCAATCCCCTCACAGGATTATTCTTATTTTTCTCTTACACTGATTTTGATATAGTTGAATTTATCGCTATTTCCGCAATATTTGTACCATAATCACCTATACGATCAATACTATCCGATACAATCCGCAGGTGTAGTGCATCCCTGGAATCCAGGGTGACCAGTTTCTTATCAATAGCATGCAGTGCCTTGTTCATTTCCATTTTCATCCCGATCGAATTGTTGGCTTTGTCAATATCAGATGAAAATAATGAATCTACAGAATTCTCCACAAGTTCGCTTGCACTTTGCCCTGCACCCCTGAACATCCCAACAACATCTGCCGGGAGCTGTTTCTTCAGGCTTATTGTAATAAGCGCAATTTTCCTTGCATGGTCTGCGATCTTCTCTAAGGGGCGGGCCGCCAGGCTCAGGTCAAGACTCATATCAGGCGTCATATCCTTTTGTGAATCAATTACCTGGCCGCTGCGAAGCATGATACGAAGCTGCTTTTCGATCAGCAGGTATAACCTGTCTACTTCATCGTCCCTGCTGGATACATCCATAGCCAGGTCGGTGTCACCGGATGCCAGGGCATGAATTGCATCGGTCTGCATGGAACTGGCTATCAGGTACATCCGCCGCACAGACTGGCGCAGGGACAGTTCACCCGGATTCAGCATGTCCTGGACGATCATCCGATCAGCAGTCTCCTCAACGATCTCGGGTCCGATGAGCTTATGTATGATCTGCCTGATGGTCTGTTTCTGTTCGGCAGTGATCCGTTTTGATACCAGTTCGATCACATTAAAGCCTGCAATATATGACGCTATGATCTCCCTCACCAGCACATCCCCGGTCCTGTCAGTAACATCCAGTTGTTTTTTTGTGGGAGATGGAGGCGAGATATCAGGTGAGATAAGCAGGCTGCCGTCGGGTCGGGTAGTAATCCCCACATTCATACCGCTGGTCAGGCCCACATGGTCAGCCCACTGTTTGGGCAGGGACACTATGTAAGTTGACCCTCCGGTCCGCTGGATCTTTCGAATCTCCATATCTATATCCCGTTCTATATGGAATATATAGATTCGTCAATGAATATATATGTTTTGATGTTTTTTAGGGAACAGCGAAACATTAGATATCGTGGAAGTACAAGGCGTTACACATTACATGCCATCAAAAACGATGGCTGATGAGGTACAAAAATATAACCATAAAATTAATATCAAGTTAACATATATCATATCCTTATGTTAGAAGAGGTTTCTATAAATGGATGACATTCTTGATAAAGGGAGAAATATTTCATACATTGAGATGGGATGCGATAATATTGGACTGTCATGCACGACCGGCAAGATCAAGATATGGTTCGGCAAGCAGGCTGCGGTTCAAGATGTTAAGAAGGTATTACAATGCTTTTCCAGGGTAGATTCCTCCTTTGTCCATGAGACTGAGATCATCTGTGATTATGACCAGATCCCATTGTATGAAAATAATGACTATACATTAATATCATATGGAAGAGCCGAAGGTGGATACAAGGTCATTTTTAATATCCAGTTTTCAAAACAGCATGCATTGAATTATTTTATTGAAAGTATTATTAATGATCTTAAGGAAGGAGAAGTAAATAAGACCATTCACTGGAACGGGAGTATGGCAATGATCATGCTGATATTTAATGAACTTAGATCAATGGAAGGATGGAATATCACCAAAAAGGAATACAGGGAAGAAGAATGACATCGAACCGAAGATTTGCCGAGAGGGTTAAAAAGATAGACATTTCAGGTATCAGGAAGTTATTCGAGGGGGCAGGGCCCAATGCCATCAACATGGGTCTTGGTGAGCCGGACTTTGATACGCCTGATCATATCAAACAGGCAGCTATTGACGCTATTAATGATGGGTTCACCGGATATACCACGAATCTTGGTTTGCCGGAATTAAGGCAGGCACTGTCTGTGCAATTCGAACAGTTTAATAATTTCCAGGTCGCTCCGGATGATATTATAATAACCTCAGGTGCATCGGAGGCACTTCACATAGCACTTCTGGCGCTAGTGGAACCAGGGGATGAAGTACTGGTACCTGACCCGGGATTTGTGTCATACGTACCGCTTACCGATCTCTCAGGCGGCAGGGCGGTAGGTGTGCCTTTAAATGATACACTCAACCTGGATGCAGAGACTGTTGCTGAATATATCACTGATAAGACCAGGGTGCTCGTGATTAATTCGCCATCCAATCCCACTGGTGGTGTGCAGACCAGGGACGAGATGCAGGGATTATGCGAACTGGCAGATGATCATAATATCACCATCATCTCTGACGAAGTGTATGAGCATATTATCTATGAAGGAGAGCATGTGAGCCCTGCCAGTATTTCTGACAACGTTGTTACCATCAATGCCACATCCAAGACCTATGCAATGACGGGCTGGAGGCTGGGTTATGTGGCTGCTCCACATGATATTACCGAGCAGATGCTAAAGGCTCACCAGTACGTGCAGGCATGTGCTAACAGTATCGCCCAGAAAGCGGCCCTGGCCGCCGTAACCGGACCCCAGGAATGCGTGACAGAGATGCGGGAGAGTTTCCTGCGGAGAAGGGATATCCTGATGAAGGGGCTGAAGGATCTCGGCATTGAATGCGTGGAACCAAAGGGCGCGTTCTATGCATTCCCAAAGGTTGACAATGCAATGGAAGCTGTCATGAAGTTGCTGGATGCGGGAGTGATCACTGCCCCTGGTTCGGCCTTCGGGCCCGGGGGCGAGGGGCATATCAGGTTATCCTATGCTACATCTGATGAAGATATCCTGCGGGCACTGGAGATTATGGGGCAGGTGTTGTAGAGTTATGATCATAGGAGCATCTTCCTTTGCATCCCCGCTTGGGGAGTTGATCAATGAGGTTGACTCTGTGGAGCTGTACGTGCCCAAGATGGGATTATATGAGGGGCGCAAACTTCAGCATGACCTGGTCAGGGAAGTGTCAGATATATTATCCACTTCCAGTGGTGTGACGTCTGTACATGCCCCCTACTATGCTGATGTCCATACATATCCTGCCAAACTGTGCGTGGATACGGCGAACATGAATGGTTCTGATTTCAGGCTCATGGAAGAGTCTATTGAACTGGCAACATATTTCCAGTCCAGGGTGATGGTTTTGCATCCCGGGCTTGTTGGGAATAACCGCCAGGATAGCCTGTCAAAGATGGTGGATAACCTGACGCGGTTGGCAGAGTTTGCAGATAACCATGGGGTGATGCTGGGCCTGGAGAATAAGGAGGGTACGGCTCCCGGGAACCTGTGCTGTGAGGCTGGTGAATTGGTGCGGGCAGTTGAAGAGGTCAATTCAGGCAACCTGGGTATTACCTTTGATGTGGGACATGCCAACCTAACTACAGGAGGCAGTCCCGATATGCTCAAGGAGTTTATGGAGACTGTGCGGCCCCTGGTGGTGCATGTGCATGTACATGATAATATGGGTGTGTGGACCGATGAGTATAATGGGGATGTGCATATGGCACCTGGCAGCGGGACGGTTGACCTGGAAGTGATAGGGGAGTTGGGGCACGATGGTATCCACAACCTGGAAGTGTTCTCGATGGAAGATGTGATAACTGGTAAGGAGAAGTTGCTGGCGCTTTGAGGGTTTATGGGGTATCTGATAGGGGAGCGGAATGGATGATTTTCAGAAAAGAGGAAAAATTATGGGAACTTTAGACTACAATACCGCTGATGTAAATATTATCGCCGAACAGTTAAAATGGGCTAAAGACAATGGATACTCCACGGCAATACTTTTGGGGGCTGGTATGTCTGTTTCTACAGGAATACCAACCGCAACAGGCATAATTGATGAGATTAAAATACAATTTCCCAACCTGTGTACTACTTGTGAAAAAGAAACTTACCCTGCTTATATGAGCCTCTTAGCGCCAGCTCAGAGAAAAAAACTAATTGCCTCTTTTACTGATAATGCGAAAATAAATCTGGCACATTTATATCTTGGTTCGCTTGTAAAAGAAAATTATATAGATCGAATTCTTACAACAAATTTTGATCCTCTTGTGATACGGAGTTTAGCTTTATTCAATAAATATCCTGCTGTTTATGATTTTGCAGCATCTCAGTCTTTTATCCCAGGAGGAGCAGCTCAGCATTCAGTTTTTTACCTTCATGGGCAACGAGATGGCTTTGTACTACTAAATACTGAAGATGAAATAACTAATCATTCAGAAAAGCTTGTGAATGTTTTTCAAGATGTTGATAGGGGAAGATGCTGGATT
>JAUVLO010000153.1 GCA_030600695.1 Methanosarcinales archaeon
ATATACATCCCCAAGATACTGGTAACAGGACCCTTTGATGCCGGCAAGTCTACGTTAGTTCATTCCCTGTCTACCAGGGCAGTCTCAGTGGACCGGCTGGGAACTACTATTGCCCTTGACCACGGACATATTGATCATAAAGGCTTCAGTGCAGATATCTTCGGAACACCGGGCCAGGAGAGGTTCGACCCTATTATAAAGATGATAAGCGGTGAAGCCATGGGGATATTCCTGGTAGTGGACTCTACCGCACCTAAAGACTTTGTCAGGGCAAAACAGATGCTGGAAATCACTAAAGGATACGGACTTCCTTATGTTATTATTGCCAATAAGCAGGATATTCCCGGGGCTATGCCAGTGGATGATATACGTAGTCACTTTAATATACCAGAAGATGTACCTATAACTCCTGCAGTAGCTACAGAAAAGAAAGGAGTTTTTGAAGCTTTTGAACTGCTGGTTGAAAAAATAACAGGAGGTGCATAACGTATGGATTCGACTTTGGAGGCATTGGAGAAAGTGCTTACTGACTTGAAAAAAGTAGGCGGAGTCGAAGCCAGCGCCGCTGCCAGTAGGGATGGGCTTCTCATGAAGGCAATAATGCCCACAGGACAACATGCAGAGACTTTTGCGGCAATGTCGGCTACCATGCTGGGTGCAGCAGAGACCGCAACTACTGAGTTAGGTAAAGGTATTCCGGAAAGGGTGATCGTGGAATCAGAACATGGAAAGCTTATTGCCACGGGTGCGGGCCCGAAGGCACTATTGATTGTACTTACAACCCCGGAAGCGGGCCTTGGCCTGATACTGTTGGAACTGGAAAAGGCGTCCAAAATTGTCAAGGAGTTCCTTTAAGTTTGGACTTATTTTATTGTTATTTGGATGAAAATGGATATATATAATCTAAAACGTGATGCTGCCCATTTAACACCTTTACTGAACATAGGTAAAAATGGTGTTACTGATTCGCTGATCGAGGAACTGCTCAGGCAGTTGAAACAAAATAAACTCGTAAAGGTAAAGATTTTAAAATCTGCACTGGAAGATATGGACCGCAAAGCCATTGCCGGGGAACTTGCAAAGCGTACCGGGTCCCAGCTTATTGATATTAGAGGAAGTAGTGCAGTATTATATCACAAATAACGGGCAAAACCGATATTTATCTTGATCAATATACCCTGCAGCTCTGTTGCCGTTGGGTGTGCCGTCGCAACGTTTGACTTAGTTTCATTTATTCAATGACCACTATCTGGTAGTCCTTACCATTCAGCCATTTGTGGAAAACGTGAGCCATACAGCCCTTGCAGTCCTGCTCTCTTACAGCATCCACAGATGCCTGGTCTGCTGCCTCATCGATCTTCTTCTGGCTGGGACAGCCCCAGTCCTTGCAGAACTCCCGCCTCTGGTATTCCCTGATTATCTCCATCTATCTCACTCTCCCGATCTCACTACTGTTCCTATTTCCGGGGTTCGATTATCACTTTCATAGACTCCCCTGCCCCGGCCACCAATTTGAACCCATCACCGGTATCTGCCAGTCCTAACCTGTGTGTGATCATATCATTAACCCATACCCTGCCAGTATGTATCAACTCAATTGCTGCCGTGATATCCAATGGGCTGCCGCCGTATGAGCTTACAATACTGACCTCGTTCTTCCACAGGTCAAATACAGGCAGCGGCACTGTAATTCCGGGTTCAGGCGAAGCAAAGAACAGTATGGTACCTCCCCGGTCCACCGAAGCCAGCGCCTGGGTTATAGCAGGCACGGCACCGGTACAGATAATAACCACATCTGCCAGCCTGCCGTCGTTTAGTTCCAGCAGGCGTTCGGGAACATTATCGTGTGCATCAATGACCTGCGCCCCGCACTTTGAGGCCATATCCAGCCTGTACTGATTGATATCAGTGGAAAAAATGCTGCCTGCACCCAGTGCCGCAGCCAGTTTGATATGCAATATGCCAGTTATCCCGCTGCCTATGACCAACACGCTTTGGCCCGGCTTGATCCCTGCATGGCGCTGCCCCCGGTACACGCAGGCCAGGGGTTCGATGAACACGCCCTGGTCAAAGGACATCTCACCGGGCAGCAGGAATACGCCCCTGTCTACATTAATGGCAGGCACCCTGAGATATTCGGCAAAGCCGCCAGGGTCGAAATTGGTACTGCGCAGGGTATCGCAGACCGTATGGTGACCGGCCAGGCAGTAGCGGCAGGTATTACACGGCACATGGTGGGATACGAAGACGCGGTCCCCGACCTTATATCGACTGACGTTCTTTCCCACTTCGGCAACCGTACCTGCCATCTCGTGCCCCAGCACCAGCGGTGCACGCAGAATGCGGTACCACTCCATGACATCGCTGCCGCAGATGCCGCTGGCCTCCACCCTGACCAGCATTTCATCCGGGCCAATGGCTGGCACGGGCATCTCTTCGAGACGCACGTCATTGTTATTGTAATATACGGCAACGCGCACTTATCCAGCCCCTATTTTCCCTTTTCGCTGTTGTACAGGTCCATGGCTTCCTTGGGTGTGAAGTCCTCATGCACAAGCGCCCGCACGGCCTTTATCATGGCAACTGGATATTCGTTCTGCCAGATGTTGCGGCCCATATCCACGCCTACTGCCCCTTCTGATATGGCACTGTGGACCAGTTCGAACACGTCCATTTCGGTGTTCATCTGCTTACCGCCGGCAACCACGATAGGTACAGGACAGCCTTCTACGACCTTTTGGAAATCATCAGTATAATAGGTCTTGACGATCTTTGCGCCCAGTTCGGCAGCTATCCGGCAGCACAG
>JAUVLO010000155.1 GCA_030600695.1 Methanosarcinales archaeon
AACGGTAATCTCAAATCCACTCATAATGCGCCATGACCTCAGGCTTGAAATCATACAGCATACTCCCTTCCGCATAACCAAAGAACAGGCAGCCTTCACACTCCTTCATAATCTTCCTGCGTTGTTCCCGTGAACTCTCCCACACATTCACCAATCCGTCCCTGATATGCCCCAGATGTTCCGTCTTCAACCGGCAGTTCTCTATCCATCCGTCAGATGTTACATTAAGGATGATATCACTGGCATGGCACCTGAAATTCATATTCCTGTCCCTTACCATTGTTAAGTACGTCAATGAATTAATGATAGGGTAACCTTCTTTCTTTAACTTAATGACCTGATTCAACACATTTTCATACTTTACATAATCACGTATTCCAATGAGTTCCCAAACAGCAGGGTCAA
This sequence comes from Methanosarcinales archaeon, assembly GCA_030600695.1. Lineage (GTDB taxonomy): Archaea > Halobacteriota > Methanosarcinia > Methanosarcinales > Methanocomedenaceae > Methanocomedens_A. Next base: position 406 of record JAUVLO010000155.1, read on the forward strand.
TACCCCCTGATTCATCCAATGGCTCAAAAGATATCCAGACTCCCAGATCCCTGGCCAGGTGTACCAGCGGCACGATATCCTCAATGTTCTGTCCTGATATGACACAGTTGGCCAAGATAGGGTTCCTGCGCCCATCCTTTGCAGCCTCTATCCCAGCCATAAGGTCTTCAAAATCCATTCCCCTGATTTCCTTATAGCTATCTATGCCATCAACTGATACAGACAGGTAATCCACATCATCCAGTTCATGTGCCCGCTGCTTGAGCAGTTTCCCGTTCGTTATCATGGATGTAATTAATCCAAGGCTGCGTGCATATGCCATTATCCGGGGCAGGTCCTCCCTGAGCAGAGGTTCCACAGTCCAGGCATTATAATACTTGATACCGAACTTCTTTGCCTCATCCAGCAGGTGCAGGATATCCCCGGTCTTCATCTCGTCCTTTTCTTCCTTCCAGTATTCGCAAAAATCGCAGCGCATATTGCACCTGGCATTGATGCCGTGGGACATTACAATAGGCCGTTTCCTGACACGCAACTGCCAGAGAGCCCTGGATGCAAGAATAGGTGAAAACGTTCTCATGTTAACCAGATCTGATTATAGTACTTATGGTAAGTCCTGGGTTATATCTATCACGATTTAATCCCTGTGCAGCCTAATCCCAGGTCCTGCCAGTATTCTGACCTCTGAATTTATAATCAATCATATTATATGTTAGCATATGCCTGCAGCACTTGAACCACTTGTAGATGAACCGGGCCTGGTTGTTGAGAATACCATCCGGGTACTGGTAGTGGCAGATATCCATCTCGGTATAGAGTGGGACCTGGGCAATAGCGGCATAGTGGTCCCAAGCCAGTCCGGCCAGGGGCTTGCAAAGATAATGGAATATATTGACGCAGCAGCGCCTGACAGGGTCGTGCTGCTGGGGGATGTGAAACATAATGTGCCCCGGATATCGTGGCAGGAGAGGGAGGAAGTGCCCCATTTCCTTGAAAGCATAGCAAAAAGGATAGCGGTTGACATAGTGCCAGGCAACCATGATGGAGATATGGAATTCCTGCTGCAGCGCATTTTGCCCGGACTTGAAATTACACTGCAACCTGCCAGGGGTTTTGTACTGGACGGTGTCGGATACTTCCACGGCCACACCTGGCCCGACCCTGTTTTACTCTCCTGCGACCACATTGTAATGGCACATAACCACCCTACTATCAGGTTTACTGACCCGCTGGGTTCCAGCAGTGCCGAGCCTGCCTGGATACGCACCCGGTTGAACCGCAAGATACTGGAAGCACATTATAAGGTTAAAGCAGGAGACCTGCCATGGTCAGACCCTGAAGTGGTGATCATGCCAGCCTTTTGCCAGCTCTGCGGCGGTGTGGCATTCAATGAATCGCTGCACGATGACCTGCTGGGTCCTGTGTTCTCCTCGGGAGCAGTGGAACTGGACGGGGCGCAGGCATACTTGCTGGACGGCACCAGACTGGGAAAGCTAGGTGACCTGAGAAAACTGGGTATTACGAAAAAAAGACCTGATACGAGGAGTAAGAGGGGTAAAAGAAGCACAAATAGTAAAAAAAAGGTATCCACTTCAAAAAGCATGGTATTTTGACTGGATTTACAGGATGTCGAGGGCTACAAAAATCCAAGTGTAATTAAGTACGGTCGGCTAATTTTAAGTGGGTGTAGCCTATGAAACCCATAATGTCAGGTTATAAAAAATATGCCGCAATATCCAATCGTATAGCATCCGATGCACTGAAAGAGCACGGTAAAGTGCAGTTGTGATGTAGTATCTGTTTGATGGGCTGTAATATGGTACAAGGAAAATGGCGGCGTTAGTAATATGATTGAAAAATTTGTTAATCAAGTATTTTTTTACAATGTGCTGGAGTTTATGTGTTTTGAATTTGTTTCTCAAATTCTGAGAGGTTGTCACTTGAGAGTGCTAGATCTATAAGCTTATGCAATTGTGACTCATTTTTAGCATGATAAATAATATCAGCCAGACCGGGAGAAATATTACCAAATCTTTTAGACAATATTTGAATGATACTTTCTTCCATACCTTTTTCCATACCATCTTTCATTCCTTCTTCTCTTCCTTTTTCTTTTCCTTTGTTAAGAATATCTTGATATATTACTGATTCTTCCATATTCTCCACCTTCATTAGACTTTTAATCAATTCTTTAGGATAGCGTAATCCTGCTAATATGCCAGTACAAAC
>JAUVLO010000030.1 GCA_030600695.1 Methanosarcinales archaeon
ACGGATAAAAAATAAATCCGTGAAAATCCGTCAAATCCGTGTCATCCGTATTCGATTTAAATTAAATTGGAGAATCGTATGAAATTATTGGTCTTTTGGAAAATAATATATACCGACTCTGTCAAACTCCTTAACCGATGAACAATGAATCCCGACGGGATTATTTAGTTTATGATCAATAAGGGATTGTCGAAAAATCCTTATTCTGAGAATTTCAAAAATCCCACTTATATGACTGATATACAAATAAAACCTAACCATATTCCACTTCACCTGTACCACGCCAACCAGTGCGACCCAAAGAAATGCACAGGTAAAAAACTGGCCCGGTTCGGACTTGCCCACCTGCACAAGACACCCCGAAAGTTGCCGTCAGGCGCCATATTCCTAAACCCTATGGCGCAGCAGGCGCTCTCCCCGGCAGATAATTATAGCAAGGGCATAATTGTACTGGACTGCTCATGGGAAGAAGTGGAGCGAATCTTTCCCATGCTGCAAAGGCTGCGCCTTGAACACAGGGCACTGCCCTACCTGCTGGCAGCAAACCCTGTTAATTTCGGGAAACCCTTCAAATTAGGAACCGTAGAGGCTTTTGCAGCGGCACTATATATTCTTGGTCATAAGACCCAGGCAGAAGATATCCTCAACAAGTTCAAATGGGGACATACATTCCTGGAATTAAACCACGAACCCCTGGAAGCTTACTCAAAGGCCGGAAACAGTACGGAAGTGGTAAATATCCAGGCTGAATTTATGTGATCACAGTACTCTTGTGGTGGTTTCCAGTTCGATGCCTTTGTTAGTGATGTCAAAACTGATGGATTTGTTTGGTACGATCAGGCCCCGCATCTTTCTAATAACAAGACCCCGCTCGATCTGTGACCCTCTTTCCTTAACATAGAACTCAATTACACCATCTGTCAGGTATTTGACCGTATTCAAAGTAATATCATCATGCAGTCCTGCTCCAATCACTATCAGGTGTACGCCACCAGTGAGTTTGCCAATGGAAGACATAAGTTCTATAGCCTCGATCACACTGTTTAGATCATATGCCCTGAGGAAATAAGAAATAGAATCGATGATCCCCCTGTATTTGGACTCATGATTCTGGCTGACAGTGGTCTTTAACTGGTTAAACGGATCAAATCCAGCTTTGAGGAACTCTTTTGCTGATATCTTATTACGCAGTTCAGGGGGAAGGATATTGACAAATCTTGGTGTATATGCATCAATGAACTCGACCTTTTGCGTTTCTTCATATTTGCTAATATCCCACCCGAATTGTTTCATGTCAGCTTTGACTTCCACAATTGAACGGTCAGAAGAAAAATAAAAGGCAGACTCACCACTTTCAAGTCCACCATACAAGAATTGTTTTGTGAAAACCTCAGCCCCCGCCCCTGATTCGGCAATCAACAAAAGTGTTGTCCCTGGAGGAATACCTCCACCTAATTGCATATCCAATCCTATTATTCCGGTGGTTACAAGTGGATTATCCGATGACTCAAAACTAAATTCCATGGTGTCACTCTCATTCATTATTTAATAATACGCTATTAATAATATGGTATTAATGATATGATATTAGTCGATATGATATTATAATCTTTTTATACGTGTATAAAATTATGCTATATTAACCTTTTTGGATTGTAAAATCAAAAACCATGTGCCAGCTTAGGCGCTATGACCATGAATACCAGTGAGGCCAGCATAAGTATTGCAAAGCCCGTAGCAACCTTTCCTGCAATCACACCCATACGTTCCTCATTACCGAACAACCGTGCCAGAATGGAATGGAGTGTGTCTTTGAACACATGCCCCCCGTCAAGGGGTAGCATGGGCAGGCAGTTGAACAATCCCACATAGAAATTCATCCATCCTATCCATAGCAGGGAATTGGCAAGCCAGAATACGCCCACACCCAGTGGTACGGCCCATCCGATAGGTTCATAGAACATATAGATAGAGGTATTGAAACCCGCAAAGCTAATAAAGGGATTAGGGAAAGGCAATACCAGTAATATGACCCAGCCAGCCACGCCTGTCATCATATGCGGTATCATCTGAAGGAAATGCAGCAGTTCCCTGGCAGGGTATTCCCCTACAGAGACCCCGATGGACCTTGATATAACTATAGTCGAAAAACCGCTGACACCTATAAATCCTTTTTCCCCGCCTGACGGGTTACTGGCCAGGGTAATAGAATAATTGATCTCCTCATTGGCAACGAGGGTGTGAATTATTATTTCCTGGCCGGATGTGGTGTTTGCCATAAAATCAAAGAAATCCGGTGCATCTGATATTGGCACATCATCAATGCCAATGATTAGCGTACCGCTTACAAGTCCGGCCTTTTCACCAGGCATTTCGGGAATAATGTTCTCGAATTTCACTCCACTGATCGTATCGGTTTGTTCAATACCAGGAGTCACCAGCAATTCCCGGGTCACCCCGTCTTTTTTGACACCCAGCCTGAAATCGTCACCCACTGGCAATGAATCAATACAACTATAAAATGCTGATGCATTTTCGATATTCACGTCATTTATGTGGGTTATCACGGTCATCTCAGTCAATCCAATATCATCGGCGGGTGATCCCGGAATCACATTAGTGATCACCACATTGGACACTGGTGCAATGCTGCCTATCACAATGAAGAATAGTACGAACGCCACAAGTGCAGTAACGAAATTCGCCATTACACCGGCTGTCAGTATCCTAATCCTTTGCCTGCGGGTTGCAGTCTTTTGGTTTGGTGTTTCTTCATTTTCGCCCCCCTCATGCTTATCCCTTGTCCCGAACAGTTGTTCTTCATCGGGTTCTGCAAATCCCCCGATTGGTATCAGTACAAGGATAAGCCCCATTGACTTGACCCTGATATCCTCGGCCTTGCTCATAATGGCATGGGAGAATTCATGGACCACCAGGGTAACGATCAATCCTATAATGCCCCAGACAACAGGGATGAACTCATTTATGCCTGGAATAAGGAATATATTCCTGAGTTCATGTATCTCACTGGGGGGTGGCATGGTCTGTTCATGTAACGAGGTCACCATCATAATATCAGAGAATATGATCAGGGCGAACATAAGGAACATTCCGAATAGCATAAGTGGAATGCCCACATCTCCAAATAGCCTCCAGAAAGCCTTTACACTGGCAACCCTATCAAGGAACTTCTGTCCCTTTGTAGTTCGTATCATCAATAACGGGCCATGGTTAGTGATATTGAACCGTTCAAGTATCCCATATTTCTTCAGGATCAGGATGGACTGCCAGTATATTGCAAATATCAGCAGGATCTTCCAATAGGATTCAATAAATGATAAAAAGGGGTTTACCTCGTTCAAATAAAAGGCGCTCCATATTAGATATTATTATTAATCATAAGTTTTTTAAACTTAAATACATAGTTTAAGATGGAATTATCATGTTCTCTATAGTATATATCACCACTGGCAGTATGGAAGAGGCAAAACAAATCGCAAGAAGGCTTGTGAAGGAAAAGCTTGCCGCTTGTGTAAATATGTTCCCGGTTACATCTATCTACAGGTGGGACGGTGTCCGGGAGGATAATGAGGTAGCTATGATCATCAAGACCACATATGAACAGCTTGAGAAGATTGAGATTATGGTCAAGGAAATGCACAGTTATACTGTGCCGTGTATAATTTCATTCAGCATTGACGGGGGGTCGAGGGATTACCTTGACTGGATCGATGATTGCGTGCTGCCGATTAGAACAATAAGAAAGGATGATATTCCAGGATCATATATCGAATGATGATATCCCAGTATGATATCCATTGGTCATCGGTTAAGGAGTTTGACAGAGTCGGTATGTATTATTTTCCAAAAGACCAATGATTTCATACGATTCTCCAATTTAATTTAAATCGAACACGGATGACACGGATTTATTTATTATCCGTGCACATCCGTGTCATCCGTGCAATCCGTGTTCCATTACAATTACACTTAACCGATGACACATGGTATGATATCCCAAATGATATCCCAAATGATATTATTTCAACCTGAACCAGTTCATAGTTCAAATGTGGGCATCTCTCTTTTAGGGCCGATGATCATATCCCTGAGACCATTTCTCAGACCTAACGGGAGGGATTTTTCATTCCTGATCTCTGAAACAGCCACATCAACTCGTTTCATCTTTTCAGCTAGCCCTCTTTGACTGAATGCCCCCACACGTTCGTCCAGTACATCTTCATTCGTGAAAAACGGGATGTAGGCGATCCTTACTCCCTGCCGGACCATCCTGTTAAGATAATAAAGCACGTTTACCTGTATCTCCATATCATCGATCAGGATATTAGTGCCGGTATAGGGCAATCCTCCACCCAGGATGAAAAGAAACCTGTTTCCCGGACGCATCTCCCATTCTAATTGCAGTAGTCTTGCAAGCCCGATATCCAGCCTGCACAGCCCCTCCCCTTTCAGGCCCAGCAACTGTTTATAGGGCAATTGCCACTGGTTAAATGGTCCGTCTGCATCATCCCCATAAACCACCATATCTATCTCATCCGCTTTCCTGCCAATACTTTCCAGTATTGAGATGGCGGCTATCTTCACAAGATTCTGGGGTGCATGTTCCGGCTTAACTTCTTCATCTGTTTTTTCACTTTGCCACTCTGCCGTCATCTGGGCCGAGTTATCTATAAGTATAGCCAGGTTGTTCCGCTGCTTATCCTTTATGTGCATCCTGGAAACAATTGAGTCAAGACGCCGTCCGTGTGTACAAATATTCTGGACCGTGCGGTCAATACTGATGATACCGGTCCCGCTATAGGTCTGGTAGGCAGTCCTGCCGATGAATGGCGGTATATAAAAATTGGTCTTTAAATAAATGTTCCCGATATTTCCGCACTCCCTGACAAGGGAATTAAATGTGAGGTCATGGGGATGTTCCATGTATGAAGTGCAGCGGACAGTAAGTTCGCCATCAAGGACAGGGTCATACACTTCAGGTTTATCTTTATTTTTTTTTTTTTTTTTGAACATTTATTTCACAATTTATTCCCTATGGCAAGAGCGATCTCCTGCACAAGTTTTATGGAATACTGGTCGGTTTCGTCAGCTATAACAATTCCCTGGTGCAGGGCAGCATCTGTGAATGTATGCTTGATATCAGAACCCTGCTTGATGGACAGGTCACAGTACCGTGCCATTTTTATTACGCCGTCAGTAGAAAGCCCCTGGGGCAGGCTCCTGTCCTTTTTCCATGCTTCCCTGGTCTGTTCGGAAAATTCCAGTACAGCTTCCATGATCTCTACAGGAAGCATGGGGGTAATGTTCTTGATCACGTTTCGTTCTGTGGCCTTGCTGGCATAGCCAACATAGATAGGGATAAAACGCCTCTTCAATGCGGCACTGAGCTTAAAAGTACCTTCATCACCGAAGTTGGACGTGGTTATTAATATCCATTCTTTTGGTTTCCTGAGTATTTTTTCCTGGAACTCAAGAGGTAATGAACCAGTAGATAATAGCAGGAACAGGCCGGAATATGCAGTACTGGGGGCCCGTGTGAACTCATCGATCAGCATGTTGCGCCCGGACTTCAATGCCCTGGTCATGGCACCTTCTTTATATGTGAACCGCTCTGCCAGTTCGGCATTGCCTGACATTGCCAGTGGATGGAATCCTCCGATCATGTGATATTCGTTCATCCCTTCCGAAGCCTCGACCTTGATATAACTTTCCTCTCCATCGCCAAGACTTGTCAGAATATGTTCTGCGATGGTCGTCTTGCCGTTCCCGGGAGGGCCGTAGAACATGATGGGGTAACCCAGTTCGATGTACCTGAGTGCTCTTAGTATGGCCTCGTCCTGGCCTTTTACTTCACAACTTTCAAGTATTCTAAGATAATCTTCTGTAGTTAACATTCTGTATACCTGCCAGATATGGGAATAAATTAATAAAATTGAATGTCTGGTTCATTTAAATGCAAATTCTGATTCCCGTTCTATCAATTTCAGGAGTTTCGTTGCCTCTTCTTTTGAACCAATATCATATTTGGATTTTAGGAAATCTACCTGTTCCCTGTAAGTCCCGATCTTCTGGGCTGCTACGAGCCTGTTGACCTTACCCCTACCAAACTCTTTTTTAAAGCTTTTCATGTCTTTGATCACGTCTTCGAAGGGATCATATTCTTTTTTAGCTTCAGGTGCAGTCTCTTTTTTTGTAGTAATATATGTAATGGTTCCATCTCTTGCAATCTCTTTTTTCAAATTGAAGGCATCGAGGGCAAATTCATAAACATTGAATATAGCCACTATCATTATCACATTCGGAAGGATATAATAATATCCGGTAGTGAGGGAGAAATATAATAGCTGTGTTTTATATTCCGTTATGAACATTCCAATTGAGAATGTCTCAAGGGTAGTATTACTGCCGGTCAGTGCAAAGTATGTCAACAGACCGATCACAATGTATGCGGGCACGGTCAATATGGCGCCTTTGAGAACCCTGAAAAACCTTTTTTCGATGGATAATGACAGGTTATCAATGGTTGATGTCAATGACCTGACCCAAAAGGCCGGGATTAAAGACCAGAGCACGATAAGCAATAATAATAGATCAGGTTTTGAATCCACAAATTCCAGCCCATCAAAAGCTATAGAGAATAATATTACCCCGAATCCCATTGAACCGAAAATAACACCATTCTTTTTACCATCAACCAGGGCTACAAGGACGGCGATTGCATTTGCAATGGCAAACAATGTTACGGGAATAAAATCAGTATTGAAGATTTTAAAGTATTGCGGTGATATCATTTTTGCTTCTGCATCCAATAATAAATGTAAATATGACCCATGGTATGCTGCACCTATTATCCAGAATGTAGCAAAACCGGCAATTATGTACATAAGACTCTTGACTGTCGTGTCTTTAATATGCCGGACCATTGAAACACTGAATGCCGAAATTAGCAGCAGTGCAATAAAAAGAATTACTTTGAAAGTGGCAACAGGATTATTTAAAATAATCATGTATGGTATTACCAATCCCAGTACTGCACATAAAAACACTACCAGTATGGGAATTGCACCATGTATCTCTTTCTTTTCATTATTATCTTTAACATTGTTCAAATAAATGCCTCACAAATAAATAATAATAAATATACCTTTGCCATTAATAATGCTGTATTAGATAGTGTAAATTATATTATATATCTTTTCTGTGATAAAACATAATAGTTTTGGATATTTGATGGAACTTTCCATTAGCAGTGTAATATTTTATTGTGAATTCCATTAAACAAAAGTTTTTTATAGAACTACAAACACTCAATAGCACCGAATCTATTTAGGAGGTTAATCAAATTATGGCAGCACAATTAGGTGGACAGCCGATATTTATATTAAGAGAAGGAACCGAGCGTTCCAAGGGCAGGGAAGCCCAGAACAATAACATTATGGCAGCCAAGGCAGTAGCCAATGCCGTGAGAACTACCCTCGGTCCGAAAGGCATGGATAAAATGCTTGTGGACGGCCTGGGAGATGTGGTAATTACCAATGATGGTGTCACGATCCTAAGAGAGATGGATATAGAGCATCCGGCAGCCAAGATGGTCGTAGAAGTGGCCAAGACCCAGGACGATGAAGTGGGCGACGGCACCACGACTGCCGCTGTACTGGCAGGAGAACTCCTGAAGGTGGCAGAGGACCTGCTGGACCAGGATGTGCATTCCACTATTATTGCCAGCGGTTACAGGCTGGCAGCCGACAAGGCATCAGAAGTTCTGAAAACCATTGAGAGAACAGTAACAGAGGACGATGAAGACCTGCTCTTGAAAATCTCTGAAACTGCGATGACGGGCAAAGGCGCTGAGAGTGCTAAGGATAAATTGTCAAAACTTGTGGTCAAGGCAGTAAGATCCGTTGTAGAGATAGAGGGCGGCAAGAAAGTAGTTGATATTGATAACATCAAGATCGATAAAAAGGTCGGCGGCAGCGTTGAGGATTCGGAACTGATCGAGGGCATGGTCATTGATAAAGAGCGCGTGCATCCCAATATGCCTAAAGTGGTGAAAGATGCAAAGATAGCCATGATAAGTGAACCTGTGGAGTTCAAGAAGACCGAGGTGGATGCAGAGATCAATATCACATCCCCTGACCAGCTCCAGTTGTTCCTTGACCAAGAAGAAAAAATGCTTAAGAACATGGTGGATAAGATCATCAATTCCGGCGCCAACGTAGTGATCTGCCAGAAAGGTATTGATGATATGGCACAGCATTATATGTCCAAGGCCGGGATACTGGCAGTTAGGCGTGTCAAGAAGAGTGATATGGAGAAATTATCCAGGGCATCAGGCGGTATTGTGGTCACAAATATTGACGAGATATCCGAATCAGACCTGGGACATGCAGCCCTGGCAGAAGAGAAGAAGATAGGCGGCGATAGCATGCTTTTCATCACCGGTTGCAAGAACCCTAAGGCTGTAAGCATTATCATCCGCGGCGGTACAGAACATGTTGTGGACAGTCTGGAACGCGCACTTGAAGATGCACTGCGTGTGGTCGGAGTTGTCATCGAAGATGAGAAACTGGTAGCAGGCGGCGGCAGTCCTGAAGTAGAACTGTCCCTCAGGCTGAGTGAGTATGCTGCCACACTGAAAGGCAGGGAACAACTGGCAGTAACCAAATTCGCAAATGCAATGGAAGTCATTCCCCGTACTCTTGCAGAAAATGCCGGACTGGACCCCATCGACATGATGGTGGAACTGAAGTCCCAGCATGAAAAAGGTAACAAGAATGCAGGTCTGGACGTATATACCGGTGATGTCATCGACATGATGGACAAGGGTGTTGTTGAGCCTCTCAGGGTAAAGACCCAGGCAATAGACAGCGCTACCGAATCGGCGGTCATGATACTGAGGATCGATGACGTTATTGCATCCACTGGCGGCGGCGGAGGCGAAATGCCACCAGATATGGGCGGCGGTATGCCACCCGGCATGGGCGGAATGCCCCCTATGATGTAAGTGTAAATATACAATAAAGCGTACCCTGCGGGGTACGTTTAATTCCTTTTTTAACTTTTTTGAAACTATTCAGCCCTCCTCCCAGTTCGCCCAACTCATTTTAGTATCTTTATTTTGCATTCTTGTGCAGTACTAATATTCAGTACAGGTAATTTTATAGTCTAACAATTACCATTATTTACCGGATGTACAAGATTCGCATACACGGCAGGGGAGGCCAGGGAGCAAAAAAAGCTGCCAAGATGATAGGGCTGGCTGCTTTCAAGATGGGCAAACAGGTCCAGGATTTTGCATTATACGGTGCAGAACGGCGCGGTGCGCCTGTAATGAGTTTTGTCAGGATAAACGATGACCCCATACTGGAGCGGGGGTATGTGGACGACCCTGATGTGGTCATAGTACTTGACAGGACATTGCCAGACCTGGTCAATGTGGCTGAGGGGCTGTCTGAGAACGGTGTGCTCCTGGTGAACTCGGAACACAAACCTGACATTGACACGCCTGCTGAGGTAAAAAATGTGGATGCCACAAGTATTGCCCTTGACACCATCGGCAAACCGATATTTAACACCACAATGCTGGGTGCCCTGGCAAAATTCACGCATATCATTTCAATTGATGCACTGAACTGGGCCATCGAAGAAGAGCTTTCCAATTATCCTGAAGAGATGATCGAAGCAAACAAAACCGCTGTTCGAAAATGCTATGAGGTGGCAAAGTGAGGGAGGAGGAGATACCCTATAAAGGGATTGAAGGTATCCCCATCATCAGGGAGCCAGGCAATGCAGCTAAGGTTAACAGGGGTTCATGGCGGCTGGTCAGGCCAGTACATCACAGAGATAAATGCACCCGTTGCAAGATATGTTATATTTACTGTCCTGATGCTGCAATTAACTGGACCCCGGACGGTCCCGAGATCAACCTGACCTCGTGTAAGGGCTGCATGATATGTGCGGAAGAATGTCCAACCGGTGCCATGACAGAAGAGAAGGAGGGAGCATGAAACAGACACTGGTCACCGGTAACGAAGCCGCAGCATGGGGCGCAAGGCTGGTCAGGGCCAAATATATCCCGAATTTCCCGATCACGCCCCAGACCGAGTGTATCGAGACACTGGCCAGATGGAGTGCAGACGGGGAACTACCTGGAACTTATTTTGACAGGATGGAATCAGAGCATTCGGTCATGAGTGCGGCTGTGGGTGCGGCTGCCGTAGGCACCCGGGTATTTACTGCGACCTCTTCCCAGGGGCTGTTACTGATGCATGAGGTGCTGTACATTGCGGCCGGGATGCGTCTTCCCATTGTGATGGCAAACATTTCAAGGGGGCTGTCTGCGCCGGTCACCCTGTGGTCGGACCACAACGATTTCCTTGACCAGAGGGACAGCGGCTGGCTCATGTTCCATGCAGAGAACAACCAGGAAGTGCTGGATATGGTACTGCAGGCATACCGCATCACTGAGGACCCGCGGGTGCTGCTGCCAGCCATGGTCAATATGGACGGATATGTGCTGTCATTCACTGACGAGCCCATCAACATCCCTTCCCCCGGACAGGTGGAGGAATTCCTGCCAGGATATGATCCGGCCCATACCATTGCACATGGACGGCCTATTACTGTGGGTCCGCCGGTGCTGGATGAGTACTCGATCTTCAAGGCGCAGAATCATGTGGCATCCCGCAATGCTCTTGCGGTCATTGAAGAGGTACAGGATGATTTTGAGAGGATCTTTGGCAGGAGGTACCATCTGGTGGACGGGTTCATGCTTGAGGATGCCGAACTTGTGCTTGTGACCCAGGGTTCCATGAGTACCACGGCAAAGGCTGCCATTCTGGAGATGAGGGATGAAGGTATCAAGGTAGGATTACTAAGACTCAGGGTTATTCGCCCGTGGCCCAATGAAGCAGTGGCCGGGGCATTGAAAGATGCAAAGGCAATAGCAGTGATCGACCGCAACGTAGCACCGGGCAAGGGCGGTATTATGTTCCCGGAAATAATTGAAACGTTGTACAATCTGGACAGGCGGCCCCTGGTATCCGGTTTTGTGGTGGGCTTGGGTGGTAAGCCGCAGACAGAAAGTAAGGTAAAGGAGATCACCCATAAATTAATGGATGACCTGGCAGCGGGGCGTCCCAGGATGGAATGGAACGATCTGGAGGAGACATGATGCAGGAGTTCAAGAGTCTGAAGGACATACCGGAACAGGATTATTTCACAGGCGGGTCATCAACATGTGCGGGCTGCGGCCCATCCCTGGGATTGAAACTTGCATTAAAAGTACTCGGGCCTGAGACCATTATCATCAATTCCGCAGGGTGCATGACACTGCTGCCCCTGTATCCCAACACACCGTTAAAGGCAAGCTGGATACATAATGCCATTGAGAATGCGGCATCAACCGCAGCTGGGGCCAGGCACGGCCTGGACATGCTGGGGGATAAGGATATGAATGTAGTGGTGTATGCCGGGGACGGGGCGACCTATGATATCGGTTTTGCATCCCTGTCAGCGGCTGCGGCCAAGAACGAGCGCATCATTTACATTTGCTATAACAACCAGTCATACGGCAACACGGGTTTCCAGTGGTCAACAGCAACACCTTATGGCAGCGAGACAAAGACCACGCCAAGGGGGAAGGAAAATCCCACCGGGACCACTGTTGTTAACAAGGATATGCTAAAGATCATGGGTGCCCATAGGGTATATGCGGCCACTGCATCCCTGGCTTATCCTGTGGATTTCCTGAATAAACTGGGCAGGGCAAAAGAGAGGGATGGTTTTTCCTACATTGAACTATTGGGGGCATGTACTGCCGGCTGGAACTATGACCCCAGGTTGACAATAAAAATCTCTAAGCTTGCTGTGCGCTGCGGCATGTGGCCCCTGTATGAGATCGAGCACGGGATGCTGAACCTGAACAAGGATTTCAGTGAACTTAAGCCAGTTGATGAATTCCTGAATATGCAGGGACGCTACCGGGCGCTGCCTCCGAATGGAGTGGAGCGGCTTCAGGGCCTTATTAATGAGCACTGGGCTGAACTGAAGGAATATAACGGGCAGCGGTACGTTTAGTATGTTCAGTAGGATACGTTTGTAATCAAGAATATAATATTCATTCATGTGTCAGCGGTCAAGAGTAATATTGTAATAGAACACGGATTGCACGGATGACACGGATGCGCACGGATAATAAATAAATAAATCCGTGAAAATCCGTCAAATCCGTGTCATCCGTGTTCCTTCTTCCTTGATGAATACTATTTCATAAATCAACAAATTCAATTAATGCAGAGGTCACGATTTGTAGGACACTACCGAATTTTTGGTATTTGACCATAATCCAGGTTTTCAATCCAGGATGCGTATGTCAAATTTGCAGTGGTTGTGACCAGTACCATAACATTCCACTTCTTTTGCTGTGACCGGCAGTTTGAGGCTTGCTTCGAAGATACCTTCGAAAATCCCCTCATCCAGTGCACACAGGGTCCGCCCCACATCCGGCATATCCGAACAGTCAAAACAATCATGTACAATCAGGGTCAGCGGATCAGGGTTACGGATCTCGATCTCACCAAGACCATGTAATTGCCAGAATCCGGCCAGTTCTGCTAATAGTTCCTCGATAGAGCCAGCGACAAAGAACTTACCCATTTTCTGTCCGATATCGTTGCCTATCTTCTTGAAAACCGGCTTTGGGTTCATTCCATAGGCTTCCAGGCCGTACCTGATAGTGTGGCATAAAGTCCTGTAAAATTCCATTTCCGAGTTGCCAGAATCAACTGTATCCATCAACCTGTCAATTATTCGATTGTAGCAATTCTGCATCGGTGTCTGGGAATATGCTATGAACTGGGAGTTTAGGGAATAATATTTCTTTCTCTTATCAGATGGGTCTTTTTGTTCCAATATGATATTCTGCATAACCAGGTCTTTCAGATGTACCGAGATTGTAGATTTGGCTTTACAGCACTCGTTTACAATATTTTCAAATGACCTGGGCTGGCCGTGGATAAATTCAATTATCTTGAGTTTGACCGGACTATCCAGTGCAGCCATCCCGTTTTCAGTGGAAAAAATAATAGTTATGTTGTTTTTTGGTAACATTTTATTGTAAGTTAACAAAACAATTATACATATATATATTGTTCGTTTTAGGACGAATTAAGCCTTTAGTGTAAAGAACAATACATTGGGGCTATATCTTTCACTTGCGGCGTTCGCTTTTATATTCTTCTACCAGTTTATCCAGCAGATGTTCCTTCTCTTTTTTCTTCTTTGAGGCCAGTTCTTCATTAAAACGTTCCTCCAAAGCGTTTAATTCTTCCGGGTCCACTACGCCGAAATCGTCAACAAACTGCACAGGTAATGAGTTCACGCTGAAGAATGGCAATTCCCTTTTATAGAACTCTTCCACAGCATTATGTGCAGGTTCACCCCTGAAGATCACAGCCCTGACCCGAAGGTCTGCCAGAATGTCCACTCCGGCAGGTCCGCCACCGCTGGCGTCTTTGAAGAACAGCACATCACCGGGATTGATGCCGTACTGCTCCGCAGTAGCAGCAATTGCCTCCCTGGTAAAGCCCGGGACTATTTTAACAGGAGTTGTCCGGCCGCTGATCTCAAGTGAACGCACCCGTTTTAATTCTTCCACCAACAGGTTAAGCTCCTCGATCGTGCGGTCTTTTTCTTTAACTTTTGATCTAAGCTGGCGTATCCTGTCCTCTCGGATGCGCAGTTCCTTGTACTTACGTATTTTCGAATATGTCCCGGCCTTAAGACTCCTGATATTTTCATCACGGCTTTCAATGATGCGGTTCTTCTTCTCTATCTCTGTTTGCAGTTCTTCCAGGTATGTCCTCAGGTTTTCTATGGTATCCTGCTGCCTTTTTATCGTTCCTGTCAGTTCTGTTATCCGCTTATCAGGTTCTTCAATTGGCTTTGCTTCCACCTTTTGTTTTTGTTTCACATCCTTCCCGGAAAGGGATGCAACGGCACTGTCAATGGTCGCCCCCCTCATAACCCGGGCTATGGCCTCGTCAATATCCAATCCGGGCGGGACCCGTTTTTTTATCTGGTCGAACTTGTTCTTGTTGTGGCGGTAGAAACTGGCTGCTGCGCCCAGTGCATCCCGCTCATGGTCATTATTGTATCCGTATGGCTTTGCCAGGCTGATCTTATCTTCCAGGCTAAGTGACTCATCCGGTTCTCCGGAAATGGCATTAAATGAGCGCCGGATCTTTTCCACTGTACCGGGAATGGGTTTGACATCTGTGGCAATTACCAGAGGCCTGCCCTCCTGCGTGATCATTTCAATGATATCAGGTACTGACATGCCCCTGCCGCTGTGCAGTTTAACGAGCTTGCCCTGTAGGTCGAGTAGTGCCAGGCCGGTGGTGGTGCCGGGATCAACTCCTGCGATTACGTATTTGCGCTTCTGCTCTTCCAGGGGCTTGAACCGGATGGCGTCGCGTTCCACTTCCTGTACCTTGACCTGAACATCGCCGCATTTAACAGAAGATATCGGGACATCACCACGTGGAACGTCTACCAGGAACTCGCCCCTGGTGTATCCGCCGTACCCTTTTACGATGCTGGATGTGTAGTTGACCCCTTTCTCGCGGTTCAGTGCCCTGAGTGTATCCTCGATCTCGCGTGTCTGTTGCCTGACATTACCGTGTATCTTCCTGCGGTAGCGGTTCTGGCTCCACCCGCCCCGTCCGGGTGAGCGTGCCCTGCTTACCTTGATGTAGGTCTTATCTTCAAATACGGATACTTCGGCACCTACGTCCATTGCGGCAAGGGCGGCGCAGGCCTGGGCTTCCTGTATGGGGTCGAATCTGTCAAAGGTTATTCCCCTGGTGCGTGCCAGGCCCACCAGTGGTTCTAAGTGTTCTCCTCCTGTTACCTGCACCAGCCTGGTGCCTTGCGGCAGTTTCCTCATAAAGGTTATCAGGTCCCGCCTGCTGTGTGTGAGTTCGTGTATGTTATCCACGGCAAGTATGGCGGGTCGCTGCTGGCGTATCATTCTTATGAGCTTGTGCAGGCTGACCATCCGGTGATGTTCCATACGACCGCTGGAGGATATGGCGACTGCGTATCTTGGTGCCTGCTTTGCGCCGGGTGAGCCTTTGGTGATGTCTATCCCGAATATGATCTTGTCAGATGGCATTTGCTTAGTTGATATGTTATGCGCATGTTACAATAAATTAATCACTTTGTTCGCAGTTACTTGAGAGCCTGGACCAGCCCAAACTGTTCAAGCAGGCATATGACCGCTGGCACCCAAAGTTCCAGGCCGTGGAATCCACCGGGCTGGGAAAGACCCTATTTTAGTGGCTTGTGCGGGAAGGTTTACCTGTAAAGGACTTCCTGAGCACAGGTGGGGACTTGGACAAACTAGCAAGAACCTGCCCGGCAGCAGTCAGGATGATGCTCAAGAATATAGAGTTTGTCCAGTAATTTAAAATTTTGAAAAAATGAAGGCAAAATTGGTTTTTAAATCGAAAAACAATGAAAAATTTTATTAGAATTGATACCATAAGTTATCCCAGATTAAAATATATGGATGATTTTATATTATGGATGATAAAACCGAAATAATAGATTGGATATATAATAAAGATCAAAAAAACTTTCTGTTTCCCTTCGTTTATGAAAAAGAATCTGAAATAGAGATACAACAATATCTTCAAAAATGCTTTGAATGTTTCTCGGTTGAACAGATATCAATGCTAAAAAATAAAACTTTAAATCCGTCACTCCCAGCAACTCTTCTTATGATAGGAAAAACTTTGAATGAATACGAATCTTACAAAAATAAAGGTTGTATTAATGATGAAAATAAAGATTTGATACAAGAACTTAAAGATAATGCTGACAAATTTATCGAAATTATAGAACATTCTCTTGGTTCACAAATTGAAAAATATGAAAAATTGAAGGATTTTTATTCAGCTTTATCCGAAATGAAGTGTGCAATTCATTTTTCAAGTAGAGATTATTTTATGAAATTTATTAAAGAAAGTAGTAAACACAAAACTCCAGATTTACATATTATAAAAAATAATAACAATAAAATTGTTGAAGTAAAATGGTTAAGAACAGCAAATAATGCGTTAAATGTACAAACTGAAAATATTCAGTTTATTGAAGAATTAAGAGAAATTGGAACTAATAATAATGTGAAGTGTATAATTACATTTAATAATCATCCATATCACTCTGATTTTAAACCATTAACAGAGGAAATAACCAAGAAAATCAAATCAATTGATAAATTTCCATGCACTTTTAATGTAGTTGGAAAAGATAGTAGAATTGATATTAAAATAGAATTGAAAAGTGGTTCTGGAATTCAAACTAATATTCCCTTCTTTGATCAACTTTATAGACTGGAAAGAAATCTAAATGATGCTAAGGACCAACATGAACAATACAAAAAATATAAAGGTTTTATGGAATCGTACACTGTTCTTTTTCTTCATATGAATAAATTTATGTTAAATAAAGGCGATAAAGATTATGTTGAGAACAATGCTAAGAAATGGCTTGAAAATCAAAACATTGTTTCAAAAATTTTGTTATTTTACGAAGCGCCCATATTAATTAGCAATGGGGTGTATTCATTAAATGATGAGTATTCTGTCGTATTTTAGTCACCTACCCCGGAATTAAGTACCGAGGCCTGTAAATAATACTCTGCCTCCCGATTTTCCATTTCGTCCGTCAAAGTCCCGAATACAGTTCATAACCACACACTACAAAGTACAGTAAACACAATCTCATAAAAATATTTCTAGGAATAAATCCCAAAAAAAGCAAGTGTACACGCAACTTACCCACAGCCCCCCGACAATCATTCCACACGAAGGATAGAAATGGCAAAAGAAGAGGGTGCGTACATGCTGCTGACCCAACTGCCCGTCCTGTATCCTATCCTCAAAGAAGGGGCTGGAGTTGATGCGGGAGTCGGGCGAGCCTATGGAGTTCGGGATTTTTGATTTTTACAAGGTGTTTTCAAGGGCTTTTGGTGAGAAGGGGAATGGGGCAGCGGGGACTCGAATGGAAGCAAAGGGGTGGATTAGTCACAACCTCACCACCCAATGAATCAAATTTTAGGGCATCCCATCTACTGTATTTCTGTCCTTTACATTTGTA
>JAUVLO010000026.1 GCA_030600695.1 Methanosarcinales archaeon
CAAGGTATAAGGCAAAGGTTAGGTCTTGTTCTCGGCCCGCTCCTATTTATTCTAATCCTACTCGCCGGACCTGAAAACCTGTCCCCTGCCGCCATAGTTGTGGCAGGTGTCACGATCTGGATGGCTGTATGGTGGATAAGCGAGGCCATCCCTATCTCTGCCACAGCACTGCTTCCCATAGTACTCTTCCCTGCATTCGGTGCCATGAAGGTAGGCGATGTGACGGCACAGTACGGACACCATATCGTATTCCTCATGTTGGGCGGCTTTTTCATTGCTATTGCCATGGAAAAGTGGAACCTGCATAAGCGCATTGCCCTGTTTGTGGTGCACACCATAGGCATCGGTCCCAGGCGTATCATAGCAGGCTTCATGGTCGCCACCGCCTTTCTGTCTGCCTGGATATCAAATACCTCCACTGCCATGGTCATGATGCCGATCGGGACCGCAGTCATTGCCAGCATATCTGCTAAAAGATCGGACCCGGATTTCAATGTGGCACTGATGCTCTCCATTGCCTATGCAGCATCCATAGGCGGGATGGCGACACTGGTAGGGACGCCGCCCAACCTGATATTCGCAGGCGTCTACCAGTCCATGTTCGGGGTGCAGGTAAACTTCTTTGAATGGGCGTACTTCGGGTTTCCCCTGGCGTCTGTCATGCTGGTCATCACCTGGTTCTATCTTACCCATATCGGTTTCCACATCCAGAAAGATGAGATACCAGGCAGCGGTGAGGTCATAAAGGGCGAGATGGCCAGCCAGGGTAAGATTACCAGAGAAGAGAAACATGTGCTTATGGTGTTTATCCTGGTGGCGGTCTTGTGGATGACCCGGGGGCTGTTGTGGGGCAAGTACCTGCCCCAGGTTACAGATGCCAGTATCGCTATTACCGGGGCACTGCTGCTGTTTATAATACCTGCCAGAGAGGAGGCTTCACTGCTCTCATGGGAAGATACTCAAAAAGTACCATGGGGGGTTGCGCTCCTGATGGGGGGAGGGTTTGCTATTGCACGGGCGTTTGCAGAAACGGGCCTGGCTGAATGGGTGTCCCAGAGTTTTGCGTTCCTTGTGGTTATGCCCATATTCCTGCTGATCCTGGCAACGGTTGCTATTACCAAGATATTCACAGAGATCACGTCAAATACTGCCACGGCCACTATCCTGATGCCAATTGCCGCATCTATTGCAGTGACCCTGGGCATCTCCCCCTTCGGGATTATGGCTGCTGTGGCAATATCGTCATCCCTGGCTTTCATGATGCCGGTAGCTACTCCACCCAATGCCATTGTGTTCGGGTCGGGTTATGTTACCATTCCCCAGATGGCCAGGGCTGGGTTGTGGTTAAATCTGGTTACTGTTGTGATCGTGTCACTGTTTGCGTTTTTGGTGTTCTGATAATGTAAGTAATACCAAACAAGCTGCCAAACAACCTACCAAACATGCGATGAAAATATTATTCTATAATGAAAAATATCTAATGTGATTGACACATGACAACTGTTAATTATATTATTGATGATGGTTTAGTAAACAGACTGACCACAGACCGTAAATGGCTTGATTCCTATATCCCATCAATAGCAGGACGTGTTAAAGAGCAAGGGATTAACGTGGTCTTTGACAAAAACTCTGATTTTGACCTGATGCATATACATATTCCAATGACCCTGGCCTACCGCATGTCTTTTAACAACAATAACGGCAATTACAGCCCCATCATATTCCACGGTCACATGACCGAAGATACATTTGTGGTAGGCCAAAAGACAAAATATTTTGTACGGAAATGGTTCAAAGGTTTAGCAAATAAGGCTGATATGATCTTATGCCCGTCCCGGTCTGCCGCAGAATATTATAGCTGGTTACTGCCTGGAAAGGATGTCAGGCAGTTGAATTACGGAATCGATCTCGGTAAGTATGCATATTCTGATTCGGGCAGGCAGGCATTCAGGCAAGAGTATAGTATAGGAGAGAATGAGACAGTAGTGTGCTCAGTGGGCGGTCTGACACTAAGGAAAGGTGTGAGTGAATTCTATGAGGTAGCCAGTCGTTTTCCTGGTATGCGCTTTATGTGGGTTGGCGGGAGTTTCCATAAAAAACAGAGTGTTAGGAGTCTTTACGGCATAATCTCAAAGGAGAAAAACATAGTCACGAAAGATGTGCCGTCTAATGTTATGTTCACCGGCTATGTCAATAACGTGCCAGGTGCTCTGTCTGCCAGTGATATTTTCTTCTTCCCTTCCAGGCATGAGACCCAGGGTCTGGCCCTTGTAGAGGCAGCAGCCAACGGGCGCCCCATTGTGACCAGGGACCTGCCTGTGTTCAGGGAATGGCTGACCCACGGCCGCGATTGCCTGATGGGCAGTAGTGAAGAGGAGTTTGATACCTGCCTCCGGCAGTTGATAGATGACCCGGCCCTGATGAAAAGACTGGGCAGTGAAGCCAGGAGGTCTGCCGAAAAGTACCATGATATTGATAAGACATCCAAACGGCTGGGGGAGATATACAATGAGCTGCTGGAACAGTGATGAATACTTTCACCCTGCTTACCCCAGGTTTATATTTAGCTAAATAGTATTACCATTGTAAAACTGTGCACCAAGACGAAATATACCCAGTGCACCAGGAGATATAAAAGATGGATGAAAAGATCACTATGATCGAAGACCTGCCCGGAGTAGGGCCGGCTACAGCAGAGAAGTTGAGGGAAGCGGGATTCAATTCCATAGAGGCCATAGCAGTGGCATCACCTGCAGACCTGTCAGTTACCGCAGAAGTGGGAGAAGCAACGGCTGCCAAGATCATCATAGCTGCAAGGAGTGCGGCAGATGTGGGCGGTTTTGAGACCGGTGACAAGGTACTGGAGCGCAGGAAACTGGTAGGTAAGCTCACGACCGGGTGCGAGGCATTTGATGAGCTGCTGGGCGGCGGTATCGAGACCCAGGCCATTACCGAGTTCTACGGGGAGTTCGGCTGCGGCAAGACCCAGATCACCCACCATCTTGCTGTAAATGTGCAGCTTCCGGAGGAGCACGGCGGTCTGGACGGCTCAGTGATAATGATCGATACTGAGAATACTTTCAGGCCCGAGAGGATCACCCAGATGGTAGAAGGGACATCCCACCGCACAGGTGAGGAACTGGACCCGGAGGAAATCCTTAACAATATCCATGTGGCCCGGGCATACAATTCCAATCACCAGATACTACTGGCAGAATCGGCCACACAACTGGCAGAGGAATTGAAAGACAGCGGCAAGCCCGTACGCCTGTTGATCGTTGATTCGCTTACAGCTCATTTCAGGGCAGAATATGTGGGCCGCGGCACCCTGGCTGACAGGCAGCAGAAACTGAACAAACATATGCATGAACTGCTGAAGTTCGGTGACCTGTTCAATGCAGCTGTCGTTGTGACTAACCAGGTGATGTCCAAACCGGATGCCTTTTTTGGCGACCCGACCAAACCCATCGGGGGCCATATTGTAGGTCATACTGCCACGTTCAGGCTGTACCTTCGCAAATCCAAAGGCGAGAAGCGCATAGCCCGTCTCGTGGATTCCCCGTGCCTGCCTGAAGGTGAAGCGGTTTTCTCAGTTACAGCAGAAGGACTGGCAGATTGAAAGCAATAGTAATCGATATAGACGGGACACTGACCGATATGCAGCGTCGGCTTGACTTAAGAGCCGCCGCTGCCATACGTGAGTTAACCGTACCTGTGATCCTTGCCAGCGGTAATGTGCTGGGCTTTGTGAAATGTGCTGCAAAACTCATTGGTACATCTGATATCATGATAGCAGAGAACGGCGGCGTGGTATCTATGGGATTTGACGGCCCGGTCCATGTCAGCGGGGACAAGGCACGCTGCCAGGAAGTCCTTGAGATACTCAAGAAGCATTTTGACCTTGAGGAACTGGACAGCGCGGAAAGGAGATCAGAGGTGGCACTGCGGCGTAATTTTGACATAGATGCTGCCAGGCAGGTGTTGGTGGATGGGAACATCAGGGATATTGAACTTGTGGACACAGGTTTTGCCGTCCACATAAAGACCGTGGATGTGAACAAGGGCACGGCACTGGTAATGATAGCAGAAATGATGGGACTTAACACAGGGGACTTTGTTGCTATAGGGGATTCAGCCAATGATATTGAAATGATCAGGACGGCCGGCCTGGGTGTGGCAGTGGGAAATGCTCATCCGGCCCTGAAAGATGCCGCAGACCTGGTAACTACAGGCCAGTATGGGGCAGGTGTGGTGGAAGCACTCAAGAGTGCATAAATTTATACTTTATATACGTATCCGCTTCAAAAAGTATCCAGAAGGATTTTATGTGCATCTTCCAGATGAATCAAGAATTACAAATAAACGAAAGATGGCACGATATGTTGCCAGATATATAAGACATCCAGCGGTTTCTAATACAAGGCTATACCGATATGACGGTAAATCTGTCATTTGTTGGTATAAGAATCATGAGGATAAGAGAATTTTTGTGACAATGAAAGTGGAGGAATTTATTACAGCATTGATTCAGCATATTCCTGATAGGAATTTCAAAATGATACGTTATTACGGAGCATATGGGCGAAGAATCAAAAAGCGATATTCTGGGTATTTGCAGAGAAGTTTAAACCAACTGACATTTGCTGACTTTTCTAAAAAAACAAATACGTGGACACCAATATGTCCAAATTATGGGGGGAAAATGAGTTTTGTATATTATGAAAAGGGGCCACCGGAAGAAAAAGAAAGTTTTGGAAGCAAATTACCTGATTGGAAACATCCAATGCTTAAGCCATGGCTACAATTAATTTGCACCCGAAGGGTGCTTTCTTGAATGGATCGGACTGGAAAATAGTATGGGGCCCGGGTCGGGAATCGAACCCGAGTCGAAGGATCCACAGTCCTATAGGATAACCCCTACCCCACCCGGGCACAGAATTTTTGGTAGGGGGAGTGGTGCCTATGGATGCATTGAAATGACATAAAGCTTTTGTTGCAACGGCTCTTCTGTGTGCATAATTCAAGCCCTGACCAGGGATTTCCCCCCATTACGACAATAAAGAATAAGTACTTTAATGCGCTATTAAGATACCCTGCAGTCCCGTAGGGTAGAGGTCAATCCTGCAGGCCTTTGGAACCCGAGACTCTTTATGGGTCAAGGATGAGGACAGCCCGCGACGGCGGTTCGAATCCGCCCGGGACTATTATCCAATTATTTGCAGAACACCATAGTGCTCCGGTAGTGTAGTCCGGCCAATCATTCCGGCCTTTCGAGCCGAAAACTCGGGTTCAAATCCCGGCCGGAGCATATTTTACTTTTAACATAACTCTGATAAAAACCTGGAAATATCATTTTATCCAACCCTCATACCCGCCCGGAAAGTTCACCCAGGACTTTCCTCACTACCCCCTCATCAGCAGGGTAAGTCTTCTCTTCAATCACAACAGCAGGCAGTTCCTTAATATGATACCTCAACACTGCATCCGGATGCACAGTAGTATCCAGTATACTGAACCTTGCACCGAACTCCCTTGCAGCATTTTTAATGGCTTCGCTTATATCAGGCGTAGGGTCGGTAGACATCACAGCAACCCCACAGGTGCAGTCAACACGCTTGTATTCCAGTTTCTTAACAAGGATTACTTCCGGTTCTCCGGTCACAATCCTGTATAGTCACTGAATAGACATTACTTTATTCATAAGTGAAAATGTGAAAATGAAAAGAACCGGTTCAGTAGTATAACTAACACCAATAAATAAAAAAAAATACTAAAAATGGTTTTTTCCCGGGCACCGTTCCCGATGCCAGGGAATTAAAACTGGCTTGAATTAGTCAGTTAAATTTATTCTACTTTCTCTGCAATTGCGAATTTCCGCATTACCTTATTGATCCTTATAGTGATCTCATCACCGACCTGTGTTTCAGGTACGAAAATGACGAAACCTTCAATTCTTGCAATACCGTCGCCTTCTCTTGCGAGGTCTTCAATCGATACATCATATGTTTCTCCGGCTTCTACCGGAGCACTTTCTTTAACGTTTCCGAACAAATATTACACTTCCTTAAATTACAATTATAAACTACCCTGATAAGCAGATTCACAGAAATAGTAATAGTAAAACAATTACCGTCGCACGTGCTACTTATAAAATAGCTTCTAATCAGAACCTCTTATGTTCTTTCGATATATAAAACTTTGCCGAAAAGGTTGTTTTGTGTTGGCGGGACTTTTAATTGTTCAATTCCAAATAAACTTGAGAATAGAAAAACTTGCAGTTGAGTTGAATGATAGGCAAAGAAACACTATTGAATCCGCTTTTATAAAAGGGTTCATAAATAATCAAATTTATAGAGAGGTTAACAGTGTATCAGATGAGACCTCAATACAGGAATTGTCTCAACTTGTTGAAAAATGTCCTGAAAAATCAAGGGCAATGGCAGATCAACTAAATATATACTAACGGTTGGCAAATGGTTGGCGATTGGTTGGTGATTTGAACATGAGTGATGGAAAATGAAAATATCCCCCATAAAATCTGACACTACAAAGTGATTACCATGAAAACTATAGTAACAGGCGGCGCAGGATTCTTAGGGTCGCACCTTTGTGACCTTTTGCTTTCGAAAGGACATGAGGTCATCTGCATAGATAATCTTGTGACTGGCAATACAAAAAATATCGATCACATCGAATCAGACGGGTTCACCTACTTGAAACACGATGTCACAAAACCGCTATATTTTGGCGATAAGATAGATTACATATTCCACCTCGCATCCCCTGCTTCCCCCATCGATTACCTTGACCTGCCCATCCAGACCCTCAAGGTCGGAGCACTTGGCACCTACAACATGCTCGGTCTTGCCAAGGAGCAAGGGGCGCGCTTTTTGCTGGCGTCTACTTCTGAAGTATACGGCGACCCGCTGGTGAACCCGCAGCCGGAAACCTACTGGGGCAATGTGAATCCGATCGGGCCGCGCGGGGTGTACGATGAGGCTAAACGGTACGCTGAGGCGATTACGATGGCGTACCATCGCTATCACGGGATGGATACACGGATCGTGCGCATCTTCAACACCTACGGACCGCGCATGCGTGCAGGCGATGGGCGGGTGGTTCCGAATTTCATTAACCAGGCGCTAAAGGGGGAGGATATTACTGTGTATGGGGATGGAAGCCAGACGCGGTCGTTCTGCTATGTGTCTGACCTGGTCAATGGGATATACAGGTTGATGATGTCGGATTGTGCGGAGCCTGTGAATATCGGGAATCCGGATGAGATGAGTGTGATGGAGTTTGCTGAGCGGGTTATTGAGGTTACAGGGAGTGGTTCACGGATTGTTTTTAAGGAGCTGCCTGTGGATGATCCTAAGGTTCGGAGGCCGGATATTGGTAGGGCGAAGGATGTGCTGGGGTGGGAGCCGGTGGTTGGGTTGGTGGAAGGGTTAAAGGACACAGTAAGTTACTTTAATATAATAGATGAAAAAAAATAAATTGAAATACAAGTAACACAAGTATTATTGGTTATATCAAAGTGATTCATAAATGAAAGTAGTTTAAAAGCGATTAAATACGTCATTTTTAAAGTGAACTGACACAGGATCGTATTTTGAGTGCATTATGGTTAAATAAAATGAAAACAAAACAAAAATCCAGAGGAAAAATGCAAAAGCAAAGATTCATGGATGATATGGATACACTGGAAGTCATGGAAAAGAGGCTTGAAATACTGACATGTGCGAGACTGCGGGATAAAAGCCAAATTAAAGATGCCATTTCGGTTCAGGACAGGTTAAGAGGCAAATCAACAGGTTGGTCTGGCGCAGAAGAGATTCGAAAGTGGCGAAACCTGCGTAAGTGAAAAATATGTACGTTTTAGATGCATCAGTGTTGATCAAGTGGTTCGCAGATGAAGAATACACTGATATAGCCTTGAAATTAAGAGACGATTTTTTCCATGGAAATATCGAACTCGTTGTTCCTGACCTATTGCTTTACGAAGTTTCAAATGCTTTACGCTATAACCCGAATTTTGATGAGAATGATGTTGTTGAGGCGGTTGATTCCTTACATGATATGGGAATAGATATCATCATACCGACTGGAGACGTTATAAGATCCGCTATCAATCTTGCGTTTACCTACGACGTCACGATATATGATGCATTTTATGCTGCCCTGGCAGATGAGATCGATTTTACACTTATTACGGCTGATGCAAAATTCTATCGAAAAACAAACAACCTTGGTTTCATAAAATTCATAGATGAGATTTATACAGAAGAGTAATGTGACTCAGTTGACCAGATCATTTTGTTATTTGGAAAGGCCCAACACATCGTGAACAATTTCATTTGATAAATGAATGCTTAATGTGATACGATTCTTTAAGTTCCTTTGGGAGTCGCAGCAGTAGTGTATTTCAGCCCTCACTTAATTTTCTCTGTATAGAGCATGTCCCCTGGGTGCAACACCCACCCACCAATGCAGCAGAACCAATTTTCGAAAGTTTATTAATCAATCAAAATGAATTTAATCCTGTTCATGGTATTTGCAGACACAATCGCCAATTACTGGCCAGAGTGGTTGTCGTGGAACGCCGCAACCCCGGTATTTATTTTTATAATCATAGTTGCAACCATCTTTTTTGCCAGGCTTGCTGACAGGCTGCTGCAAGGTTATTTCAAAAAGGCCAGCCTGAAACTGAGAGTGGACCCCACCAGATACAGGCTGCTGCGGCACCTTGTTGTAGCCGCCATTTACATTGTGGGTCTTATAGTTGTCATATCCAGCGTCCCCGAGCTTCGCACACTCTCGGTAGCATTATTCGCAGGTGCCGGTTTTGCAGGTATCGTTATCGGATTTGCAGCCCAGGGTACACTTGCCAATATTGTGTCAGGCATATCACTTGCAGTGTTCCACCCCTTCAGGGTAGGAGATATTGTCACGATCCATAGTGAGTACGGCACAATCTCTGACCTGACACTGCGTCATACCGTAGTGGTCACCTGGGATAACAGGCGTCTCATTATTCCCAATTCCATTATCAGTGAAGAAGCCATCATAAACTGGTCAATTGAAGACCCCACTGTAATATGGCCTGTGAACATCGGTATTAGTTATGATTCAGATATCGACCTGGCCCGGTCCATCATGGAAGAGGCAGCCAGGGATCATCCCAATGTCATGGACCACTATGAAGTCAGCTGGATACACCCTGAGGTGGCAGAAGGCAGTGAAATCAAAGTCCTGCTGACTGAACTGGGTGATTTTGCAGTAAACCTCAGCTTGATGATCTGGGTGCGTGACAGAAGCCTGGCTTATTTTACAGGCTGTGAGTTAATGGAATCCATTAAGAAACGATTCGACGCAGAAGGTATAGAGATCCCCTACCCGTACCGCACGATCCTGTATAAAAAAGATATGCACCCCAATGCCGTACCAAAACGGGAGGATGAAAGTCCGGGAACAGGTGCAGGAACCGGCGCACGTACAGGCGTAGGGACCGGTGCAAAACCAGGTGCAGGAAAAGGTGCGAGTGCAAGTTCAGGTAGAGGGAGCGGTGCAGGCGGGCTGCATTTCCAGGAAACCGGTGAGCTGTCTGGTGATTCCGGTAATCCGGACGAATAGTGAAGAAGTACTAAATCCTCTTAAAGAGCTTATCCAGGTCTGGCCTGCTAAAAGTAACTACGGTTGGCCTGCCGTGCGGGCATGTATGCGGATTCTTGGTCCTGTACAATTGGGCCACCAGGTTTTCCATCTGCTCCCTGGTCAGTGCGGCCCCGGCCTTGATAGCACCCCTGCATGCAGTGCTCATGTACACCCGCTCAGATATGCCGGTCCCGTCCCTGACCCTGCCGCCAGATAATATATCGCTTATGATATCATGTACCACAGTTTTATCTTCCAGCCTGCCCAGGATATGGGGCACTGCGGTCACAGCAAATGAATCGGGGCCGAACTCTGAAACGATAAAACCTGCCCCTTTAAGATGTGGTAAATAGTCTTTTATCATCACCTTTTCCTTTGAATTCAGTTCAAGATTTACAGGTGTTATTAATTCCTGCCCTCCCCTCTCGCCCGATTCCAGCACCTGTTCGTACAGGATGCGCTCATGAGCCGCATGCTGGTCGATCAATACCAGTTCATCCCCGCTCCGGGCGACAATATAAACATTATCCACCTGCCCCAGTATCTGTAAATCAAGATGTGGCCCTGTTTTTGTTGCCTCATGAGACTGCGCCAGGTACCTGTCAGTGTGGGTAAGCCTGCGCTGGGTATCTGCAACCGGCACCTTGAACCCGGTCTGCACCTCACGGATGTCCTGTACTTCGGTTGAAGGGGCGGGATATAGTTTAGTCTGGGTTACTGTCTCCTTTGTTCCAGGCACCAGTTCAGTCTCGGATAGTATAGAACCCACAGCTTCTGACACAACATTCATCAGTGCAAGTTCATTGCCGAACCTCACATGCTGCTTTGTGGGATGTACATTTACATCCACTTCCGATGTATCCAGCCTGATATTGAGCAAGGCCACCGGATACCTGCCCTTTGGCAGCATGGTGTAATATCCCAGGCGGATGGCGTCGCTTATTGTCTTTGACCTGACCACCCTGCCATTTATGAAAAACACCTGGTGGTCCTTATCACTCCTTGTAGAGCCTGGTTTTGAGATATATCCCGATATCTGCACAAGGTCGTTTGTGAAATTTACTGGTATCAGTTCCCTGGCAATATCAGGCCCGTAAATGTGCACAATAGTATCGAACAGGTCACCCGATGCAGGGGAGCGGAATAGTTCCCTGCCGTCGTGTGAGAGATAAAATGATACATCATTGTGTCCCAGTGCGTTCCTGGTGACCACGTCCACGATATGTGCCAGTTCGCTTCGTCCCTTTTTCAGGAACTTCCTGCGCGCGGGAGTGTTAAAGAACAGGTCTTCCACCACAATGGACGTACCATCGGCTGCCCCTGCATCACCCATACTCACAACCTCACCGCCGTGCACCACCACACGGGTGCCGGCAACTTCACCCCGCTTCTTGGTGGTAATCTTCACCTTTGACACGGCAGTAATGGATGACAGGGCCTCGCCCCTGAACCCCAGGCTCAGCACCTTCTCAATATCATGGGCGTCCCTTATCTTGCTGGTGGCATGTTTTAAAAACGCGATAGACACATCCTCCCGACTCATCCCGCTGCCGTTATCAGTGACCTTGATTGACTGGATGCCGCCACCCATAACCTCTATCCTGATGTCAGTGGCACCGGCATCGACAGAGTTCTCGACCAGTTCCTTGACAACAGAGGCCGGGCGCTCGATCACCTCACCCGCCGCTATCTTATTGATAGTAGCTTCATCAAGAAGCTGTATCTTATTCACTGCCACCATCTCCACCTGCCTGTTTTTTCAGTTCATGCAATTTGTTTAACGCTTCCAGCGGCGTCATCCCATCAATATTTAATTCTTTCAGGGTCTCGACGGCTGGGTTGGGCTGCAGGGCTTCGCTGCCGCCTGGGTCGAACAGCATTAACTGGGTGTATGTTGCACTGCTCTTTCCTTTGTGCCCCAGGCTTTCACTCTCTACTTCACTTAGTACTTCTTTGGCTCTCTGGGTCACCTTCAGGGGCACTCCGGCCAGCCGTGCCACATGTATCCCATAACTCTTGTCAGTGGCCCCGGGTACGATCTTGCGCAAAAAGACCAGGTCATGTCCCTCTTCCTTTACAGCAATGTGATAATTCCTGACCCGCTTCAGGCTTCCTTCCAGGCTGGTCAACTGGTGGTAATGTGTGGCGAACAAGGACCGCACTCCCACCCGGCCCCTGTTGTGGATAAATTCAACTACAGATCGGGCGATGCTGTACCCGTCAAAGGTGCTGGTGCCCCTACCGATCTCATCCAGCAGGATCAGGCTCTTTGGGGTTGCATTATTCAGGATGTTTGCCAGTTCCACCATCTCTATCATAAAGGTACTCTGCCCGCTTGCCAGGTCATCGAATGCCCCTACCCTGGTGAACACCCTATCCACGATACCGACGGACGCATATGATGCAGGCACAAAGCATCCTACCTGTGCCATGATAACGATAAGGGCAGTCTGCCGCATGTAGGTGGATTTACCTGCCATGTTCGGGCCTGTGATGAGCAGGAACTGGTCGCTGCTGCAATCCATGTGGGTATCGTTAGGCACGAACCCGCCCTGTACGGAATTCTCTACTACCGGGTGCCGTCCGTCCCGTACCAGGATATCGCAGCCGTCGTTTATCTCTGGCCTGACATAGTTGTTGTTCACTGCGGCTTCGGCCAGGGTGATGATGACGTCCAGTTCGGCTATGAGCCCGGCTGTCTCCTGTAGTCCGGCGGCTTGCTGTGCTACCTGCTTTGTAATGTGGGTAAACAGTTCGTATTCAAGGGCCACTCGTTTGTCGTTGGCTGAAAGTATCATTGCCTCCTTTTCCTTCAGTTCAGGAGTGTAGAACCGCTCGGCATTGGTCATGGTCTGCTTCCTGATATATTCATCAGGGACCTGGGACTGATTGGCCTTTGTTACTTCGATGAAGTAGCCGAACACCTTGTTGTATCCCACCTTCAGCGATCTGATACCGGTACGCTCCCGTTCCTGCTGCTGCAGTTTGGCTACCCAGTCCTTTCCGTGTGCGGTCATGTCGTTCAGCTCGTCCAGTTCGGGCTTGTATCCTGCCTTTATCATACCGCCCTCACGCACACTGACCGGCGGCTCGTCCACTATTGAGCACTCCAGCAGGTCGGTGAGGTCAGCGAAATCGTTGAGCGAGTTGTTTATGGATGAAAGGATACCTGAGCTGATACCTGCTCCATGAAGTGCCGATTTTATCAGGGGCAGGGCGCCCATTGAAGTGCGCAGTGCCACCAGGTCCCTGGCATTGGCATTGCCGTAGACGATGCGTCCGGTGAGCCTCTCAATGTCGCGTATCCCTTTTAGGAGTTCACGCAGGTCATAGCGCAGCAGGGTGTTTTTAGACATTTCTCCCACACCATCCAGCCGCCGGTTAATGTCACTTACAGATACCAGGGGTTGGACAAGCCATTTTTGCAGCCGTCTGGAACCCATGGGTGTACTGGTGTGGTCCAGTACTTTCAGCAGCGTGGAGTTTGTACCTCCGTCGCGCACGTTCTTGACCAGTTCCAGGTTACGCAGCGTAACAGCGTCCAGCATCATGAACTGGTTTTCAAAGTACGTCCTTGGGGTCTGGATATGGTCCAGTTCCCTCATCTGGGTATCCCTGGCATAGGCCAGTGCGGCACCTGCGGCCGTAGCGGCAGCGGGCAGGTCCTGGAGTCCCATACCCTCCAGGGTGGCAGCGTGAAAATGGTCCAGCAGGCGGCGCCTGGCAGTACCTGGTTCGAATGCGTCTTCCTCGTATTGATGGATGATGAGCTTCAGGTTATCTTTCAGCCTGCTGGTAAGTTCGCTCTTGCTGTACAGTTCAGGCGGCATGATGCATTCGGCAGGCCGCATCCTGACCGCTTCACTCACAACGGCGTCATAGGGTGATTTGTCTTCCACCTGGGTGGTCATGAACTCGCCTGTGGAGATGTCCAGGAATGATATGCCTAAATGGGCATCATGGCGGGCCACAGCCATCAGGTAGTTGCTGCCCGAATCTGAGAACATGGATGAGTCCATGGCCGTGCCAGGGGTTACCACCCTGACCACGCCCCGCTTGACCACACCTTTGGCTTGTTTCGGGTCTTCGAGCTGCTCGCAGATGGCAACCTTGTAACCTTTCTTTATCAGGCGGGGCAGGTATGAGTCGATGGCATGGTATGGTATGCCTGCCAGGGGCATCTTCTCGCCGTCCTTGTCCTTGCCCCTGGTGGTGAGGGTGATGTCCAGTTCACTGGCCATGGTGGCTGCATCCTCGCCAAATGATTCGTAGAAGTCGCCCATCCGAAACATGATGAGGGCATCTGGATGCTGCTGCTTGGCATCGTAGTACTGGCGCATGGCAGGGGAAAGTTTTTGCATTGGGTGGACTCCGGTCGGGATGGTGGTTGTATGAGGGGTATGTATTGGTGTGGGAGGTATTTTTGTTTTGGGGTTTTGTGATGGATGGATTATTTTATATTTTGATTTACTATACGTATGACAAAACTGTTATATAACAAAAAAGATATATAATAGCATTGTTATATATTGTAAGACATGTGAGGATATATCATGAGAACGTCCAGTGACATTATATTTTATAGGTATTCACCTGAGAATATGTCTGAAGACATTTTACGCAAACTTTTCGTGGGGAGGGAAAAGCAGCTTGAAAATATGGTGAAGGAAATCGGGAATGCTGCAAAGAATAAGACACCCAGGTTTTATCTGGTGGTAGGATCCAGGGGAATTGGAAAATCCCACTTTTTAACTCTTCTGCATTATGAAATTAAAAGAAAATATCCCTCATTGTTAATCCCGGTAAAACTGGCAGAAGAGGAATATTCTGTATATCGTGCATCCGACCTTTTCCTGAGGATTTTAGAGGAATATTTAGTGGAATATCCCGAAGCAAATTCACAAGAAATTTCTGATATCCTATCCCTGGAACAGGAAGATGAAATCCTGTATGCTGCAGTGGAAAAACTAAAACAGATATCAAAACAGAATGGGAAGCGATTTATTGTTTTTGTCGAAAATCTGCATGAGCTATTTAAGCAATTGGAAAGAAAAGAACTTCATAAATTAAGATCGATATTCCAGAAATATGACATTTTTTCAGTAGTGGCCACGGCTCCGTTGATATTTCCTTCTTTATCCGGACATGATGAACCATTTTATAATTTTTTCCATATCCAGCACTTTAAGGAGTTTTCATATTACGAGATCAAGGAGTCAATGCAAAAAATTGCTGAAATTGAAAATGGTGAGGTGTTTTTCGAAAAATTCGGACAATACGAGGAGAGGATACACGGCTTGGTACACCTTACAGGGGGCAGCCCCAGACTTGTATTCCTTTTTTATGATATGATAACCGGTGGAGAGATCGAAAACATTGAAAATGCGTTTTTCAAGATCATAGATGAACACACCCCCTTTTACAAAGAGATATTCCAGATGTTAACTGGACAGCAGAGACGAATTTTTGATGTCCTGATCTCTTTTGGGGAAACTGCTACACCCAAACAGATATCAGAAAAAGCAAGGATCAAACTCCAGACTGTAAATACGCAGCTTAGGAGGCTGGAAACTGACGGCTATGTCATTTCACGGCCGATGGGGAGACATACTAAATATGAAGTGAGGGAACGGCTTTTCAGGCTCTGGCGGGAGATGCGGCAACCACTTAGGAGGGAGAGGGTATCTATTCTGTTGGATTTCTTGCAGTTATGGTATACTGCTGACAAGCGGAAAGAGCTTTTCAAGACAAAATATGAGCTTCTTGAGGCGGGTGAAAAAACAGTGCTTAAGGAACTATGTTATTTTGCTGATATCCAGCCCCCGGAATTCAAAGCAGAGGCCGCCCCTGAGATAGAAAAAATATACGGTAAAATCGGCGATATGAAACCGGAATTGATTGGATATTTTGTCGAGTTTTGTCTAAATCTGGCTCTGGAAGAATTGAAAGACGGTAACCGCGGAAGTGCAGCTAAATTTATTAAAATGGCATTTAAGAATAGCTCCAAACTGGAGATCGGTATTGTTAAGGAATTTACAATAAATTTCTTAAAGGATGCAGCCGATTCTGGAAAACTGCAAGTTATTAAAACAGCAGCAGACGAGATATTACCTATAAAAAAATATAAATTTGCACCCCTCCTCAGACCCATTACTAAGGCAATAGAGATCATCGAAACAAGTGACCTCAATAAATACTATGACCTTCAGATTGAAGAAAGGGAAATTGTGGCAGATGTGGTAAAGAAAATCACAAAATCTGATGAGTTGGTGCCGGATGAAATCAAAAATAAAGACCGTCGTTAATACCAAAATGTATAGCTAACAGGCATATCCTCTCTTGTATCTATATCATCGATCACATCTGGATGCGCCATTAGGTGCCGGATTCATCTTAGATTAGGAATACTTGAAAAGTCATCGTTGAATAAAAATAGAAGAAGTTATATTCAATTAAGAATTTTTAGATATAGTTGAATAGTAGCGGCAAATACAAAAGGCCTTCATTATTCGGATTATATTGAATAAGTATATTTGTGTATGAAGATATTGACAAGTTTGCGCATGTTGCAACGCTTGACGAAATCAAGGAAAACGAGTACAACCTGAACATCCCAAGATATGTGGACACATTTGAGGAGGAAGAGCCTGTTAATATGGATGCAGTCAGGGATAACATCGCAAATATCAAAATAGAGCTTGCAGAAGTTGAGGTCAAAATGGAGAAACAACATGGGGAATTGGGGTTGTAGGTAGTTTTTATATGGTCGACTTAAAAAAATATTCAAAAAGCGATTTTGAAAGTGCAAAGCAACACACTGATGAGGGTGTTGAATTCTGGTATGCACGTGATTTAAAAGATCTTCTTGAATATGGACAATGGCGTAATTTCCTGAAGGTAGTTGAAAAGGCAAAAGAGTCTTGTAAAAATGCAAAAAACGATATCGGAGACCATTTTGCTGACGTCAGCAAAATGGTCGAGATCGGTTCTGATACAAAAAGAAATATCGATGATATTATGTTATCTCGTTATGCATGTTATCTCATTGTTCAGAACGGAGATCCCAGAAAAAAAATAATTGCTTTGGGTCAGACATATTTTGCAGTAAAGACAAGAGAGCGGGAAAACGATGAAGCATTTCTGGAAGACCAAAAACGGTTTGCGATTCGAAATGAATTGAGAACACACAATAAATCCCTTGCAGAAGCCGCGCAGATGTCGGGAGTTGAGACTCCCAAAGATCATGGAATATTTCAAAATAAAGGATATCAGGGATTATACAAGGGGCTTGGAGTCAAAGACATACATAAAAGAAAAGGGCTTGATAAAAACCAGAAAATCCTGGATCATATGGGAAGCACAGAGCTTGCAGCCATCTTGTTCAGGGCAACCCAGACTGATGATAAATTAAGGCGTGAAAATATCAGGGGAAAAGAGAACGCCAACAAGACCCACCATGATGTAGGCAAAAAAGTAAGGCAGACTATAGAAGAGCTTGGCGGAACAATGCCGGAAGATCTCGAAATGCCTGATAAAAGCATAAAAGAGATCGAAAAAAAGCATGAGAAGAAATTGATGCAGGGGGAAAGTGAATGAAATTGGCGGCACAATCCATGCAGATAAGTCCCCATCACAAGCCCAGCCCCATCAATGCATCCGTCATCTCCAGAGATCGGCGTGTGTTTTTTGTGTGTAGGTTTTGGAAAGTGCCGCATGCGTGTGTAAATGGTGAAATATTTTAGACAGGATTTACAGGATGGACAAGATACGCTTCGCGTTGGTTTTGATCAACTATCTGGGAAAAGGGGTGGATTGCATCTCGTTTCACAACTCTGTGCTCTCAGCGTGGTTCCATATTCATTGGAATAACTGGATTTTGGAAAGCGCCGGCTGCTCACCAATCAAATATCGCACGCATCCCATTGTCTTATAAGTTGATCAATACTTTCACCCCGCTTGGCTTTGATATATATACAAAAAAAACAATCATGTTTAATAAAAACTAATTAAAACCGGCTCGTCTACAAACTCTACGACCTGACACCCGAAGAGATAAAGATCGTCGAGGTGTTCAATGGGAGGAAATTAGATGAATTCAAAAGATGCACTTGTTGTTTTTGATCATAAGATAAAGGAATAGTAGATATGGCAAAAGATAAAAAATCAACAATCAAAGTTCAGGGTACCGCCATTACTATCATTTCACATAAAGAAGATGATTTTATATCGCTTACTGATATGGTTAAGAACTTTGATGGCGGGAGTGC
>JAUVLO010000100.1 GCA_030600695.1 Methanosarcinales archaeon
TGCAGGATAACAACCTTATCGGCAAGTGCCAGCCCCCGCTCGATATCGTGGGATACCATGACCTGGGTCTTGTCTGATACATCAAGTTCGTTCAGTATCGAATCAAATGTAGCTGCTGCATGCTGGTCAAGCCCGGTGTAGGGTTCATCCAGGAACAGTATCTTCGGGTCATGCAGGATAGCCCGGGCAATGCTCAGGCGCTGTTTCATACCCCTGCTGAAGGTACCTACCCTATCATCCAGCCTGTACTGCAACCCTACTTCTTCCACAAGTTCGTGTATCCGTGCCTCCAGCTTGTCCCTGTGCATACCGTACATCCTGCCAAAGAACAGCAAGTTCTCTTTTGCGGTCAGGTCCTGGTACAGGTAGGTCTCATGCGAGATCACGCCGATAAGCCGCCTCACTTCCAGTGGTGATTTCTTAACATCTAGGTCATGGACAAGCACCGTCCCTGATGTGGGGCTGACCAGTGTGGACATGATCTTGACCAGTGTGGTCTTGCCGGCACCATTGGGACCGAATATGGTTAAAAAATCCCCTGTCTTGATATCCAGGTTGATATCACGAAGCACAACATGGTTTCCGAAAGTCTTTGACAGATGCCTGATGGAAATAATGATTATCTGCTCCGTTACATATTTTAGAAGTAACTACTCTTTCCTGGTTTTTTTAAGTTCCGATTTGCAGCGGACTTGCAATCTTCTTAAGTGTAGCCACGGCAGACAGGGCGGCCAGGTAGCTTGTTTTCGGGTTTTCCGGGGAGGGTACGTTCTCGACCTGTGTGGTAAACCTGCCAAAGTCCCCTATTACTTCTATTTCATGCCGGTTCCTGTCACTGGCCGGGTCCACTATTATGCGTACCCTTGTTTTTTCCACACCGATACCTGCCAGGCTGATGGCAGCAGCCACATTGACATTTGCGGGAAAGGCTTTTACAGCCTCATAGGCTGCACCCTCGAAAATTACCGTGGGTTCCCTGAAACCCTCCAGGTCAATATTATGTTCGACCACGTACGGTGCTCCGGCAAGAGCCCTGGGCGGTTTGGTCGAGGTAAGTGTAACAGATTCAATTCCAGCTATGGAAGCGGATTTGATCCCGTCAATACCTACCACTGCTCCTGAAGGCAGGTATATCTTGCAGTTATTTTCCAGTGCCAGGGACGACAGCCTGTCCATCAGGTCGGAATCGACCAGGGCACCTACACTCATTATCATCACATCACACCCATTCTCAAGAGCAGTAATTGCTGCTGTCGGGACGGCTTCGGATGCTGCAGCTTCCACTACAAGGTCCACCATTTCTACCATCTTGCGGATCTTTACCATTCCTGGTTTACAGGACAGGCTTGCGCATAGAGTTTCCATAAGTTCAGTATGGTGTTCGTGTACGGCAATAAGCCGGGCACCTTCGATCTTTGTATCAAGGGCATGACAAATAAAGGACCCGATCGCACCACACCCTACAACTCCTACACGAAGCATATTAGCACACCTGTTTAGTATTTATTAAAAATTATCCAGTACAATCTGCACGACTTCTTTGAAATCATCTTTTAAGGAATAATGATTATGCTCCCTTGTCACATCAACACGAAGGATACCAAGACGGGTATTCATCAGGCCTACCATTGCAGAGACACCGCGATAGTTCAGGTCAAAGCCCTGCTGTATAAGATTGTTATATATGTCGTTCGTAGTATAAGTTTCTCCGACCAGGAACATCTGCAGGACAGTCTTACGCAGATTGGTCTCATCATTACGTAAATATTTAATTAGCCGTTCTTTGACTTGATTGTTGGTCTGGTTCAGTATTACCACCGTCAATATTGATCAGTAAAACCGGGATTCAATATGTTCACTTGAAGGTAAATAAAAGTTAGCGTCAAATAATGAAATCCACAGCCGTATCGATGGGAATCCGTTCAACAACCAACCTGCCATAAGTGGGATAGCATTCTTCGTACCATGACTGGAACCTGTCCCCAATTTCCGGCGCGATCTCCTCCAGCACCCACCAGGCCAGTTCCACCCTGTCATTCCGTAGCTCAAAAAGCTGTCCGGGCACGTCCAGTCCGTTCAGCATCCCGGTGATCCCGTCCACATCTTCTTCTCCTTTTCCTCCTCCTTTTCTTTCTCCTTTTCCTTCCACCACTCCATAGAATAACGTACCGTCCGGGGTCACTTCATCAAATTCACGGCCTGATATCCGGGCTGTTCGCAGCAGCCTCTTGCGCAACTGGACTGCATCCTTAAAGCGGGATGAACAGAAATGTGCTTTTGACCCTGGCTCCTGCCGGATAATACTATATGCTACGTCCCTGCTCCCGGCCACACGACAGCTTTCATCATCCGCAGCAGAATAACCCCGGGCTTTCAGTGCTTCTGCATTGGTCTGTGAGAACTCCAGCTCGTTCAGGTTTATGAACACATCACAATCCCTGGCAAAACCAGCAACCTGCCCTGAACCCGGCAGGGAAGGTATCTCAAAACCTGCATCCATACCCAGTTCTTTTGCTATTTCCAGCGACCGGGCGAAGCCTGAGCCGGGCAGACGGTCCCAGATTTCGGGTTGCGGATGGAATCGTATCTCGTCTAGTCCTGCCGCTTTAAGTTCTTTTAGAATTACTCTGTCAGGGGACAGGGCAGTATAAAGATGGATGTGATGCTCCCTGCCAAAGCTGGCTTTCAGGAGCCTGATATATCCAAGCACCCTGTCCGGCACCAGCAGGGGTTCACCTCCGGTTATCCCGGTGCCCAGGGCATTCATGCTGCGGGCCTCGTCCAGGATATCATCATCTGACGATACCGGGCGCTCATTGGCGAATGTTACATCCTTGTGCATCCGTTTTTCAGAGACCGGGCAGTAGAAACAGCTCTTGCGGCATAATCCGGTCACGAAGAGTACCATTTTAGCGCCCTCGTAGCAGAGCCGGCAGCCGTGTGGAAGATGGGTGTAGAATGAACCTGATCCGTTTTCATATTCCATGATCGAACTTGTATATGTTTTGCTGAACATTAAATTTAGGGCACCAGGCTGCCATCATTTTCATCAGATGCATAAGCAGTCTTTCGATTTCAAGATAGAGTCTATTACCCTTAGATTTGAAGCGGATACTTATTATTATTTTTCTTATCCCCGTCCAGCTTGAACAGTTCCTTCATAGTTATAAGATATTTTTCATCGTCATGTTCAGCAGCACTGCGCAAAACTTTCGTTGGTTCGGCCAGTATTTTATATGCCACGGCATGGGTAAGGTCATCCAATACCTCGCACTCCATCTCACCTATGGTGTGCTTTGCTTTTAACCTGTTAATAGCCACATCCCGTTCATGGCACCGGATCTCATCCATTGCACTGTACAGGTCTGATATGACCCTGTCAGCGTTCTGGCGTTTATACTGCTTTTTTAGCAGTTCCAGCTCTTCTTCGATGATCGTTTTCACTTTCGGGACCTCACTCTTACGCCTTGCAAGGTTCTTTTCGCTGATCCTCTTCAAACTATCAATATTGAAAAGCCTGACACCCCCAACCTCACCAGTTGCTTCCTCAATATCCCTGGGATTTGCAATATCGACAAGCAGGATATCCTCATTACGTTCTGACATGGCATTTTCGATCATATCCCTGGTAACTACAAGATGCGGGGCGGCAGTGGCACTGATAACCACATCCGACTGTTTGATATAATCCCCCATTTCCTCGTACTTAATGGCAGTCCCGTCCAGTTCCTCTGCAAGTTTTTCCGCCTTCCCATATGTGCGGTTGGCCACATATATGGCACGAAGGTTCCTGTTCGCCAGCGCCCTGGCAACCAGCGTCCCCATCTCACCGGCACCGATCACCATGATGGTCTTTTCTTCAAGGCTCCCAAGCTCATCCTCTGCCAGTTCCACTGCCGCAGAACCTATGGATACAGAACCCTTATTGATGGCCGTTTCATTGCGGACCCGTTTTCCCACATGTATGGCTTTGTTAAAGACCGTGTTGATCATCTTTCCAGTGGTTCCTGAACTTTTGGCAATATTGAACAGATCTTTTACCTGGCCCAGTATCTGGTCCTCTCCCACGATCATTGACTCCAGGCCGGATGTTACTCGCATCAGGTGACGCATTGATTCCTCATGGTCATAGAAATCCACAATCCTGTCAGGTACCTTCATCTTTTTAGCAAAATGGAATAAAACCTTACTCCCTTTGGGTGAGACCACATATATCTCCACCCTGTTACAGGTCATAAGTACGCAGCACTCTTCCACCTGTTCATTGGCATACAGCATCTTAACTATTTTATCCACACTGCCATGCCATGCATGAAGCTTTTCGATATCTTCCACACCGGCTTTTACATGGGTGATCAACATGCTGGAAATCTCAGTCATCAAACTCTCCTGGTTGCTCTGTTTTATAAGTTAAACTAATTAACTCCATTATTTATATGTTTTAAGGCAATATCAAAAGCCAGTTCATAAGACTCTGCCAGTGCATTCCACACATCCTTATCTTCCAGTATGGCCCATAATATTTTGGAACGGTCTGCCTGGGACACCACCTCCTTTTTCAATACCGGCCTAATCTCTCCCAAGAGCCTGGCCATATCCTCGAACTGCGGCCCGATAGCCTGTTCTATCTTTTGCCTCATATACCTGGAAAGGGCAGGACTGGCACCACCGGTAGAGATGGCAAGGATAATATCCCCCCTTTCGATAATGGACGGCACCACAAGGTCTTCCAGTCCGTCAACTGAATTTACCAGACACCCGTTAGTGTGGGCGATATTCCGTATTCTCCTGTTAAGCTCCAGGTCGCTTGTTGTGGGTATTACTAAAAACGCATCCCTGACATACTCTACTATCTCATCGTCGGGCAGTTCTCCACCGGTATTGACCAGGCAGACACCCTGCCGCTCCAGTTCCTTTATAGCGGGAGTGAAACTGCGGCTGATGACAGTGGTGGGTGCATACCTGGAGAACAGGGCGGCTTTTCTTTCACCTACCTGCCCGCCGCCGAATATCACCACTTTCCTGTTATTCATATCTATTAACAGGGGTAGGAGTCGGGGCATGTTATCATTCAACTGTGGTGGGAGTCGGGACATATTATCATTCAACCGTGGTGGTGTCTGGGTATGTTATCATTCAACCGTGGTGGGAGTCCGGGTATGTTATCATTCAAAGCCTTACACCGGTTTTCTTGAATTCTTTTTCACTGAACAATATATTATAATCATCAATACTTGTGGCCCTGGATATCTGTTTGGCTACTTTTCTGCACTCCTCACGCGTGTATGCATGTACCATTGTGAACAGGTTATACGGCCAGCCCTGTCTCCTGGGCCTCTGGTAACAGTGGGTAACCTCTGTAAATCCTGCCATAATAGCACCTACATCTTCGACACGGTCATCGGGTACATTCCAGGTACACATGGCGTTTGCAGTAATACCTATCACCCTGTGCCCTATGGATGCGCCAAAGCGCCTGATGACACCCTCACGCTCCATGTTCTCTATCCTGTGAATCACTTCATCCACGGAAATGCCCAGTTGTGCGGCGACTTCATTGAACGGCTCGGGAATAAGCGGAATGCCGTCTTGAGTGATCTTCAATAATTTTACATCAATATCGTCCATGTGGTCACCTCGTTTGTTTTGCTATTATTCGTGTTTTTAATGGTATATAAAGTATAAATATCTCCTCAAATTTTGGTCAAAAATTATCCAATTTTGTCAGGAAAAACCGTTTAACAGTTTAAATTTTATCATAAAAATTCTATGAAAACCACTGTTTTCAATCAAAATCAGCACCTTACCGAACTCGTAAAAGCCATGGAGGACATAGCTAATAAATCCGAACATGCAGCAGACTGCCTGATGACAATGATACTTAAAAGATAAGACCTGCCTTAATGCAGGTTCCCGTCTTCGTTCAACGCACCCAGCATCTCTATGATCGAATACGCAGCGCGGGTTACGCCCATACTTCTATTGTCCGTATCCGTGCCAGCCAGATACAGGTTTTTGATAGGAGTCCTTATATCTGCGAATTTTCCATTAATGGTGACAGCCGCTTTTTCAGGAATTGTGATCTGTTCATGCTGCATTTCAACATGTCTTTCTATGGATGGCAAGGCACGGTACACAGTATCATACGCCTTCTTTATAAATGAATCTTCAGATTTGTCATCATCCATCACAAACCCGAACCCTACGAGCTGTTTTCCCTTTGGTGCGAGAGATGGGTCGAAATTACTTATCGGCATTGCCCAGTATGGGGTGTCCTTGAACCATACCTCAGAACCCATATAGTTGAACTCGTCCATCTTCCTGTCAAGACCTAACCAGACGGTCAGGCTCTTGGTCTGGACAATTCCGCCAAGATAGTTAATATAAGATCCTGGCAGGTCTTCAACAATATCGGGCAGGTTCTTTGCAAAACCTGTGTAGACCACAAGATCGGCATAGTAAGCCTGGTC
>JAUVLO010000126.1 GCA_030600695.1 Methanosarcinales archaeon
GTAGTCTCGGCCGGTGTCCTTGCCAGTGCGATCTCGATACCATGGAGTTCAGACAGTTCCCTGGCATAGATATCCATCTCGAACATAGCCCTGATTGCAATCTGCTTGGCAGCATCGTTCTCATGCATCTGGTATCCTGTATGATGCTGCACCATCTCGTTAATACCTGCCACACCTATGGTATACACCAGGCCACTAAGGTCCACAGCAATCGTACCTTTCTTCCCGGTCACCGGGTCCTTGGGCTGCTGGGTAGCAAAAGGCATCCTGCCGCTGGCAACAATATGGTCCATCCAGAACCGCTTGATACTGAACAGTTCAATTGCCTTGTCCATCATCTTCTTCAGGTGGCTGAATAGGAGGTGGTCGTCCCCCCCTGCCTCATACGCAGCTCTGGGGCAGTTAAGGGAGACGACCTGCCACGCGCCCATTGAGAAGTGCAGACCATCCTTGAAGATCATCTTGTCATCAAAGGAAGAATCCTTATCGGCTGAGGTTGAGAAATTGTAAGCACAGCACTGGTAACATGAGATCCCCTCACCTGCACCCCTATACTGGGGCAACTGGTTATCGAAATACGGCACACCGAACTTAGCAGCCAGTTCGAACGACATTGTGTATAGCTCATCATAGGTCAGCAGTTCAGGATGCTTCCTGTTGAACTCCTCATCCTCTTCCATAAAATCAGGTTCAATGCTGATCTCGGGCTTGGGGAAATTGAAGGGCTTGCCCCAGTAATCACCTTTCAGCATTACATTCATCAATGCCTCATAGGATAGCCTGACCTCGCGCTCGAATTCGCCATATGTCCTCTGGGGTGCCATGTCACCATCCCATACGCGCCCCTTGTAGACCACTGGCTTATCCCTCCAGAGCTTTGGAACCCCTGGCGAGAGCTGTACGGACGAGAACACCAGCTGTCCCCCCCGAGCCACCATCATCTGGGTCATCTCATAGACGAACA
The DNA here is from genome assembly GCA_030600695.1 of Methanosarcinales archaeon. Lineage (GTDB taxonomy): Archaea > Halobacteriota > Methanosarcinia > Methanosarcinales > Methanocomedenaceae > Methanocomedens_A. Next base: position 965 of record JAUVLO010000126.1, read on the forward strand.
TCTGCATCAGCTGTTCTATCTCATCGTACGCCATCCCCTCAAAATAAGGTGCAATGAATGAAAGGAAATTATAGAATCCCTGCCCGCCTGCAAAATTGGTCTGGGCACTGCCCAGTGCTTTCACAGCATGCAGGATAGCTACCTCAGCCTTCATGGCCGGACCTGCCACACTGGCCTTGGTACCTGAACCGTCAGGCATCAAACCATAGTAGAAGAAATACCTCAGGTCCCAATCCTGGCAGAATGCCCTGGTACCCAGGTATTCCAGGTCGTGGATGTGGATATCACCGTTTAAGTGGCTGTCGGCAAGGTCAGGCGGCAGCAGCAGCAGGTACTGCTCCTTGGAGATCTTGTCTGCCTTTTTCTTGTGCGAGGTTTCTGCGTTCTCCTGCAGATTAGCATTATCCTTGGCCTCGAACCCTGTGCCGATATCTATCTCATAAGCGTCATATACCGGGGTACCCACCCTCGTAGAGATGTTACGCCATTCAGGGTGCCCATTTTCCAGTAATACAATATTGACCAGTTCCCTTACCAGCGGACCTGACAGGAAACTTACACCCATCTTGCGTATCCTGATCTCTGTTTCCCTGGCAATCTCTTTTGCTGTTTCTTCAGTAATGGCTGGCTTGTTGTAGAACTTTTCACTGAGTACGGTCTCTTTCATCAGCTGCGCTACAATGGTGTTCCTGTCCCACTCCATAAGGTGACCGTCTGTGGTCCTGACCTTTGGCAGCGTGGAGAGCTCTTCACCTGAAAGGGTCTGCTGTACCTGTTCAATCCCATGTTCGTGTTGTTTTATCATCATCTCGCCTACAGGTATTGTTGAAGGTATTTTTTGACCCGTATATGTTTCTTGCATTTTAATCTGGCCTCCATGAATAAATTATTAAATTATAAATTTACAAGACTCTCCACTTTCTGGCGGTCTACGGAATCTCCATCCATTATGTCATCAACAGTGTAGAAATTGTCCTGTACCTGGAGTACCGGCGCAGACATAGTAAATACATTATTCATGGCCAGTTCCGTCAATGCTGCCGGAGTGGTCATATCGGTTTCAGCAAATACGATACCTGATTCTTTTAGTATTTGTTTGAGTGTTTTGCAATTCGGACATATTTTAGTTGTGTATACAATAATTCCAGACATATAATCGCCCCATCGATAGACAACCAGTTTTAATCCTGAGCATATAATGATTTTTTGAACTATCTTTGAATATCATGATCGAACATTTGGTATTGATGTTGATAACAAATAATCAACTACAATTGATCTGTATATATTTTCGCATACAACAACCATGTTTATTTATTACCACTCCTGGTAACAAATACCAATTTATGGCGCTATCGGCACAGTTCCGGTGGAACTTTAGTTAATTATAAGTTGACAACCGATTATCAAATGGTATTGAATTCAATAGCTGGTAAGATTATGGAACTGGATGAAATAACAATAACTAGAGCCATTATAGAAGGATTTACATCTGATTTTCTGGATTGCACTGACACTGATGTAGCGCTGGTTGGAGGAGGGCCGGCCAACCTGGTGGCTGCAAAGGTACTTGCCGAATCAGGTGTAAGGACCGTGCTCTTTGAGCGCAAACTTGCGATAGGCGGCGGTATGTGGGGTGGAGGTATGATGATGCCCAGGATAGTTGTGCAGGAAGAGGCCAGGCGCATACTGGACGATTTCGGGGTCAATTATACCGAATACAGGCCCGGCTATTATGTGGCAGACTCTATTGAATGTGTGTGTAAGTTGGGCGCAGAGGCCGCAGCCGCAGGGGCTAAGATATTCAATCTAGTCAGCGTGGAGGATGTTATGATCAGGGAGGGCGATGCCGTGACCGGGCTGGTCATAAACTGGACTACAGTGGGCCTGGAAAAACTGCATGTGGACCCAATGACCATAAGGGCAAAGCTGGTTATAGACGGCACAGGGCACGACGCTGAGGTCTGCAGTACAGTGGCCAGGAAAATACCAGGGGCACTGAAAGTGATCGGCGAGAAGCCCATGTGGGCGGATGTGGGTGAGCGCATCATCATGGACAACACCAAAGAGGTCTACCCAGGGCTGATAGCCACCGGAATGGCTGCCAATGCCGTGGCCGGTTCACCGCGTATGGGACCTGTATTTGGCGGTATGCTGCTCTCAGGTGAGAAGGCCGCCCTGCTGGCAATGGAAAAACTTGGCATCAATTGAAATCGCAAAAACAATAATATATCATTCCAATCTATGTCATATGCCTGTTATTAACGCTGACCTTCACATCCATTCAAAGTACAGCATGGCCACATCAGGCCGAATGGACATTCCCACTCTTGCAGTGGAATCTGTCAGGAAAGGCATCCAGCTTGTGGGTACAGGGGACTGCCTGCACCGCAAGTGGCTGGATGAGATCAAGACCATGCCCGAGGTTGCCGACGGCATTTACGGCATGGACAGCGCCAGGTTCGTGCTTACCGTGGAACTGGAAGATACCGACAGGGTGCACCACCTGCTCATCCTGCCAGATGTGTCCAAGGCCGAAGAACTGCGCGAGGCTGTTGAGCCTACGTCTGTTAATATCGACACCGATGGCAGGCCCAACGTGAACCTGAACGGCATGGAGATCGCTGAATTTGCCAGGGATGTGGGGGCCATGATCGGCCCGGCCCATGCGTTCACACCCTGGACTGGCATGTATGCCTACCATGACAGCCTGGGAAGTTGCTACGGGGACATGGCATCGTATATCAGCTTCGTGGAACTGGGCCTGAGCGCTGATACCGATCTGGCAGACCGCATCAGCGAGCTGCACAGACTTACATTTTTAACCAACAGTGATGCCCACAGTCCATGGCCTAACAAGCTGGCCAGGGAGTTCAACAGGTTCCAAATGGAAGACATCACGTTCGGTGAACTTGAAAAGGCTATATTAAGACAGGACGAACGGGGGCCGGTCATGAATGTGGGACTGTTCCCCCAGGAGGGGAAGTACCACGAATCGGCATGCATCCGATGCTTCAAGCATTTCACACTAAGGGAATGCGTGATGAAACAATGGCGCTGCACATGCGGCGGCCGCATAAAGCGGGGAGTGGTGGACAGGATAGAGGAACTTGCGGACAGTACCGGGCATCCTGACCACAGGCCGCCCTACCTGCACCTGATACCGCTGTCCGAGATCATCATGATGGCACTGGGTACTAAAAGCACTGCCACTAAAAAGGTCAAGGCTGAATGGGAACGGCTGGTGGATGAGTTCGGCAGCGAGGTGACAGTGCTGCTGGATGCTGAACTTGATGCTATCGATGGGGTAGACCCGGCAGTGATACATGCTGTCAGGATGTTCCGCGAAGGCAGGGTCCGGGTAATTCCGGGCGGCGGCGGGCAGTACGGCAGTGTGGAACTGGAGGACGGAGCAGACCCCACTTCTGAGGCAGCAGACCAAGGGCAAGGGCAGGGCCAGCCACAGCGTTCGCTGACCGATTTCTAAAGTCTGCCGGCATATCAGATGCCAATTTCTGGACGTATAGGAAATTATAAACGCATATCGATATAGGTAATTTTGTTGGTTTCAATCAAATCTTTTGACAGGATTTACAGGATATACAGGATTGAATCGTATCCTGTCAATCCTGTTTATCCTGTCTGAAATTTCCATTTTCTGGATATCGGTGTACCTCATTTGTCTTAGACTGGATCCGCTGG
>JAUVLO010000116.1 GCA_030600695.1 Methanosarcinales archaeon
GCTATATTTCAGGAACAAGGTAACTTAATTAATGAATTGAAAAGTTAGGGACTAAGAGCCAAAATGTGTGACCAAGGCATAGGATGCGGGTTTTTTCAAAAAATAGGGCGATTTTCAGTTATCTTTGAAAGTCAAGTTCAAGGCGAGTTCGTTGTGAGTTCGCATAAGTTCGCTGCTGAATATAACTTGAATTGTATATAGGGTCATATGAACCAATCGAACATTCATACAATCACATGCTGGTCAGTGACGGAATGGGGCAGTAATCTAATAAACATGAACCGCAGAGTGCGCAGAGGTACGCAGAGTCTGGGGGAAATAGATTGAGCACAAGCTTGCTGAGTTGTTACACAATATAACAATATCCCCAAAAATCAATCCAATACCACGGCAATCGCGTACCCACAATCAGGACACTTCTTATCCGCTGTAATAACATTCCTCGCAATCTGAAACCCGCTCCTGTCGATCAGCAGCGTCCCGCACCTGGGACAGTACGTGTTCTCATACTCATGCCCGGCCACATTACCCACATACGGATACTCCATCCCCGCATCCTTTGCCATCTGCCACGCCCTCTCCAGTGTAGCCACAGGTGTAGGGCTGGCATCCTTCATTTTATACATTGGATAGAACCGTGTGAAATGTATTGGCGTCTGGGGTCCAAGGTTGTCATGCACCCATTCAATGAGATCACGAATCTCTTTCGGGTCATCGTTCTTGCCAGGTATGACCAGGTTGACCACCTCGATATGCATACCCAGTTCCCTTGCCACCACACTTGAATTAAGAACCGGCTGCAGGTGTGCACGACAGGTATCCCTGTAGAACTCATCCCTGAATGCCTTGATATCCACCCTGAAGGCGTCAAGGTACGGGGAAATGTCCCGCAGTGCATCCTCTGTGATATAGCCGTTGGTCACGTAGACGGTCTTGAGCCCTGCTTCATGGGCTAGTTTTGCTGAATCGTATGTGAACTCGTGCCAGATAGTAGGCTCGTTATATGTCCAGGAGATGCTGGCGCAATCCGAAGCCAGTGCCCTGGCCACAGACTCTTCGGGCGTAATTTCCATGATATGTGCCTGCTCAAGTTTAACCTGGGAAATAGTCCAGTTCTGGCAGTGACTGCACCTGAAATTGCAGCCGATAGTGCCCTGGGAGTAACTTAAGGTACCGGGCAGGAAATGGTACAGGGGTTTTTTCTCAATAGGGTCAACTGCCTCACTGGATACGGTATTGTAAATAAGGGTGAACAGTGTGCCGCCTCTGTTCTCCCGTACACGGCAGAAACCTCTTTTGCCATCTGCTATTGTGCACTCATGGGCACACACATGGCACTTGACCTTTTTATTTTCCAGCTTTTCAAACAACGATGCTTCATGGATCATATATATCCCTCACACATCCCCCATATACTTCACACACCCATTATCCTTAACATGCCATCCTACTACCATTTCACACCCCTCACATGCACTCTCGCACACACCTCATACACCCCTATACATCCTCAGATCAGCTTCCACTACATTCAGTATTATATGGTTAAATATGGTCAAGAACCTAATATTTTGAGACTTTTTATTATTTCCTGGAACGGTTTAGAACCACAGAGTGCACAGAGAGCACAGAGCTAGCATCTGATTTTACTCTCTGTGTCCTCTGTGCTCTCTGTGGTTTATTAATTATCACTTATTTCATAAATGTTTGTTCCCGCCCGGGTCCGACTGAGATATATTTGAAAGGAACACCTACAAGCGACTCAAGTCTTGATAAATATTCAATTGCACCATCAGGCAGGGCATCCATACTGCGAATACCGGTAAGGTCCCCTTCCCACCCTGACAGGTCTTCGAAAACCGGCACACACCTGGCAAGGTCTGCGGTGGACTCTGGCGGGTAATCCAGTCTTACACCATCCAGTTCATATGCCGTACATACTTTCAATGGATGTATGCCGGACAGTACGTCCAGTTTGGTCAGGGCTATCTGTGTATAGCCGTTCAGTGCCACTGATTTCTTTACAAGGGGCAGGTCGAACCAGCCGCAGCGTCTGGGCCTGCCTGTCGTGGTGCCGAACTCGCCGCCCGCTTCCCTGATACGATCTCCCATCTTATCCTTAAGTTCGGTAGGCAGCGGTCCTTCACCCACACGGGTAATATAAGCTTTCAATATTCCCATCACTTCATCCACCCTGGTGGGTCCCACACCCAGGTTTGCACAGGCCGAACCTGCGATGCATGATGACGATGTCACGAATTTCTGGGTGCCGTGGATCACGTCAAGGTGTGCTCCCTGTGCACCTTCTGCCAATACCTTCTTACCTTTGTCAAGGGCAGTGTTTATTTCATGGGAAACATCGGCAATGAAGGGAGCGAACCTGCGCCCCAGTTCAATATATGTCCTGATCCAGGTCTCATCTTCCATTATAGATGGGTCGCCGCCCATGCTCTGTATCTGGGCAGCCTTTATCGGAGTAAGCTCTTCAAGCCGCCTGCGCAGCCGTTCTTCATCTGCCAGGTCTGCCATCTGGACCTCGTCCCTGGCCACTTTGTCGATATAGGCATAGCCGATGCCCCGTTTGGTAGTACCTATCTTCACGCTCCGCGCCGACTCCCCCAGGCCGTCCAGTTCCACATGGTATGGCATGATAATGCTGGTCTTTGCATCTATTCCAAGCTTCTTTTCATCCACAACTGTACCGTCATCGGCCAGGGTGTCAAGTTCCCTTGCAAGGGTCTGTGGGTTCAATACAGTTCCAGGACCGATAAGCAGCCTGGCATCGAACAACACACCGGAAGGGGTGAGGTGCAATTTGTATTTCTTGCCGTTGACAACAACGGTATGGCCTGCATTATCGCCTCCCTGGAAACGGACGATAAGGTCATATTCCCTTGCCATCAGGTCAACGATCTTTCCCTTTCCTTCATCACCGAACTGGGTGCCTGTAATAATCGTGAACATAGTACTACATAGAATGAGATTATTGAATAATAAGATTTTGTTGGTATTTCCCATAAACATTTATATTTTTTGGATTATTATACACCACTTAAGGTTGGTGGAATGACTTCGACATACTTAATGACAATAATTATGCTGCCACTTCTTGCATTGATGACAGTGGTCGGTCTGTATACCCTTATACCGGGAGACGTTAAAGAACAGACGCATAGCATATCCAGGCGCAGGTTATTGATAGGGTTCTGGCCGTTTTTTGTATCTGCTTCTCTTGTCTATATGCTTATACAGTCCCAGTCATCCATTGTCAATATGCTTGGGTTAAAGGTGAATGCAGACTATACCGGATACCTGTTAATGCTAGAAGGCGACCTTGTAAGTCATTTCCAGGGTTTTGCCACGCCTATGTTGACATACCTCAACGGGTTCATCTACCTGATGATCTTCTCATTTTTGATGATATTCACATTCGTGATATTGATATACACCCACAACCTCAAGGCACTTGAAGAGTTTACCATAGCTTTTATCATCATCTACCTGACGGCATTCCCGTTCTATATCTTTGTACCGGTTACGGTTACCGGACATGCCCTGCCCAATGTTGTACCTCTGCTGTATGACTTAAGTCCGATCATCGACCAGGGTGTGAGGGTGGTGGACCCGTTTTTGGACAATGATTTTCCCAGCCTGCATGCCGCACTGTCGATAATGGCCCTGATGGTAGTGGTGTTCAGGACGAATCTTTATCGTTACAAAGTGTTCGCTGCGGTGTCCACTGCTGCTATCCTGTTTTCTACGGTGTACCTGGGCATACACTGGATCACTGACCTGGTTGCCGGTGCGGTACTGGCACTGGTTAGTTATTATTTTGCTATTAAGTACAGGGAAGTTATTTTCAGGAAAGTGCACAGGATACTGGTGGTGCTGGAGGTGCGGTTGGGGATAAAGGATCTTATTTATTGTCCGGGTTGTTCTAATGAGATATCTGTGATTCCCCACATCGGTTGTGTGGAGTGCCCCTCTTGCGGGGAGAGACTGGATTATCATCCGCTGACCTTTGTATGAATTGAAGTTGTTTTTGAACGTATAGGAAAGTATATTCTTTCCGATACGTCAAGAAAATACTCCCTCAAGTTGCATTTAACTGGAGTAGCTAATGTCAAACATCATGTACAACAAAAAAAATCGACATATCGTATAATCGAAAAGCAGCCATTTCATTTATTGGGAGTATATTCTACCAGATCATCAATAACACAGGATATGTCCCGGAGCGATGCAGGGACGTTTGGGAGTTTGTTGCGGGCTGGGATGATGGTGGGAGGAAATGCAGGATAATTTGTCTGTACATTGATATTTATCTATATTTTACACACAAAGTAATTAAAGTGTAAAATACATAAGTTGATTTGTGAAATAATATGCCAGTAACATTAGAACGGTTAGTTAAAGTTATTGAAGGTATTGATACAAAAACTGAAAGAAATTGTGCAGATCAATGGCTTGGGGCTTTTGAAGGTGTGATTCCTAAAGAGATGCAAAGTACAGAGTACATCAGAATGCTAAGAGAAAGTTGCTATGGAAAAATCTAATATTTTTTTGGATACTGATGTTATACTGAACTGGCTGACAAAAGAAGTTGATCTAAATACTGGATTTAAGTTATGGAAATGCCCATATGAAATAATGAAACTTACTGAGAATGAAGAGATTATAGCATATACATCAATTACCAATATTTTTGAAATTCGGTTTGTTTTGAGAAGAAAAAAGAAATTTCCAGAGGAAAACATAAAAAAATTAGTTAGTAATTTATATGGGGAAATCAATATCGAAATCCCTGATTATGTTGATATGCTGACTGCTAATAAATTTCAGAGTAATTATTCCTTTGATCCTTTTGATTCAATAAGTCTTGGCATGGTTCAAACACTTCCTGAAACTTCTTTGGTTAGCAGGGATGCAGATTTCTTAAAATTAGCAATAGAATGTGGGATTAGAGCATATACTCCTGAAAAATATATGGAAAACTATTTTCAAAAAGTTTTTGAACAATTTAAGGCCGATATGTATTAAACGTAAACGGTGACGCAGGCTTGCGACACCCTACTAGCGTGCTGCAAGTAGCGCAGGTAGAAAGGGATACAGGAGGGGAAATATTATGATTATTTCAATACGAACACAGATTGAAGGTTGCTGTTAAGTGTTTCACTGCAAAGGGCGCAAAGACATTGTAACCCAAGTTTGACAGTTATAATTAATACAAGTGTTCTTAGTTTGTTTGGTGTGATTAAACATGCAAACAAAACTAAGAACATATGATATAATCCCAAACGACAATATATGCTTTCCTATTGGAACAATATTAGGTGTTGAAA